>NZ_JBQCIT010000006.1:0-134402 GCF_051953455.1 Parafilimonas sp.
ATTTTAATGAACAAATTTAATAACCTGAAAGCTTCACCCCATTTCATCAAAAAATAAAAATAGAAGCGTGTAAAAGCTTTTGCGTTGAATAAATCTTAATAAAAATCAATTGTTTGCAACATTTTATACCCTAATCTGCAACATTACACTCCCTTGTTTAAACCCGCTGCAGGATAGTTTTACAGCATTAATTAATAAAGAAGAAAGGATTGCTGTTTATGAAACTACGACTGCTGCTGCTAAATGTTCTATGCACTTCGCTTTTTAATGTATTACTGGCAGAACCTCCATCTTATATTGAAACAAAGGATGGCGTTATCGTTTTTACCGACCCGCTTTTTACAGGTACTTCCAATGCTGTTAAGCTCCAGGTTGTTGCAGACAATATTATAAGAGTAATTGCCGCGCCGGGAAAGGAAATCATTCCTTCGCAAAGCCTGGTTACCGTTTATTCAAAAGATCCGGGCCTTAAATGGAATGTAGTTTCATCAAAGGAAACGGTTACGTTAAAAACAAAAGCCCTTACAGCCATCATTAATCTCAAAACCGGCGTTGTTTCGTTTTTTGACACAAAGGGTAAAAAAATAATTGGTGAAAAACCAGTTGCCGGCCGCAGTTTTCAACCCGCTGTGTTTGATGGCAAACGTTATTACACACTCACCCAAACTTTTCAATCTGTTGATGACGATGCATGGTATGGGCTTGGCCAGCACCAGGATGGGGTATTAAATTATCGCGGGCAGCAGGTAACATTCTTTCAAAACAATACAGAAGTTGCCATTCCATTCCTCCTGTCAAGTAAAAATTATGGTATTCTCTGGGATAATTATTCCCTCACAAAAGCCGGTGATATAAGACCACTTCATCCACTTTCTTCTTTTCAGCTTTTTTCAAAAAAGGGAGAAGAAGGATGGCTTACCGCTTCTTATTGCAATGATAAATTGAAGCCCGGAGAGGTTACCATCGAAAGACCGGAAACCGATATCAATATGCCATATTTAGGCGATTCAAAATTGATGCTGCCTAAAGGTTTTACGCCTGAAAAAGGCGTTGCAATATGGGAAGGAAGCATTGCCAGTTATTTATCAGGTCTTCATCAATTGCACTTTACACTTGGTGGAAGTTTGAAGGTTTGGCTGAATAATCAACTGGTTTTGGATCGCTGGCGTAAAGCATGGAACCCTGCACCGGCACTATTACCCATTAATTTAAAAAGCGGCGAAAAAGTTCCGATAAAAATTGAATGGATACCTGAAGCCGGTGAATCGTATCTATCAGTAAAATGGCAGGAACCGCTTTCGCCCGAAGAACAAAACTCTTTCAGCTTTTGCTCGGAAGCAGGCCGGCAGGTTGACTATTATTTCATCTATGGAAACAATATGGATGATGTGATCAGCGGCTACCGAATGCTTACCGGTAAAGCGCCCATTGTTCCCAAATGGGCTTTGGGCTTTTGGCAAAGCAGGGAGCGATATAAAACCGAGGATGAAATTCTTTCCACCGTGGATGAATTCCGCAAAAGAAAAATTCCGATTGACAATATTGTGCTGGACTGGAACTATTGGAGAGAACCCGAATGGGGCAGCCAGGAATTTGATCAATCGCGTTTCCCTTCTCCTGACAGCATGATTAATGTATTGCATAAAAAATACAATACACAGATCATGATTTCTGTGTGGCCTAAATTTTACGAAGGCATTTCTACCTACAAACAATTTGATAAAAAAGGCTGGTTATACAAAAGAAATATTGCCGATAGCCAGAGAGACTGGATTGGCAAAGGTTATGTTTCTACTTTTTATGACGCTTTTAATAAAGAGGCACGAAAAGGATTTTGGGATTTGATCAATAAAAAAATTTACAGCAAAGGTGTTGATGCCTGGTGGATGGATGCAAGCGAGCCCGACATTCTTTCCAATGTTGATCCCGAAAAAAGAAAACTCCAGATGACGCCAACTGCATTGGGCAGCGCAGCGGAATATTTAAATGCATATCCACTGCAAAATGCAAAAGGCATTTATGAAGGACAGCGTTCAACCGATCCTGGCAAAAGGGTTTTCTTATTAACACGTTCGGGTTTTACAGGCTCACAACGTTATGCTGCCGCAATCTGGAGTGGTGATATTGGTGCTACATGGCATGATATGAAAAACCAGATTGCTGCCGGCGTAAATTTTTCCATGTCGGGCCTCCCCTACTGGACGATGGACATTGGCGGATTTGTGGTTCCCGAAAAATTTGAAAAACCGAATGCAGAAAGTTTGGAAGAATGGCGGGAACTGATGACAAGATGGAGCCAGTTTGGTGCATTCGTTCCATTGTTTCGTGTGCACGGGCAATATCCTTACAGGGAAATTTTTAACACCGCCCCCGAAGATCATCCGGCCTACAAAAGCTTTTTGTATTACGACAAACTGCGTTATCGGTTGCTTCCTTACATCTATTCATTGGCCGGCGCTGCTTATCATGATAACTATACGCTGATGCGTGGGCTTGCAATGGATTTCGAAAGCGATACCGCCGTTTTAAATATCAATGATCAGTACATGTTTGGTCCTTCGCTGCTGATCAATCCTGTTTATGCATACAAGCAACGCAGCCGCGAATTGTATTTACCAAAAGGTGCAGGATGGTACGATCTCTATTCAGGAAAATTTTATGCAGGCGGAAAAAAAATAAATGCAGATGCTCCGTATGAAAGAATGCCAGTGTTTGTGAAAGCTGGTTCTTTTATTCCCGTTGGTCCCGAACTGCAATACACTGCAGAAAAACCTGCTGATACCATCACATTAAATGTTTACACAGGTGCAGATGCTTCTTTCAATTTGTATGAAGATGAAGGTACGAACTACAATTATGAGAAGGGCGCATTTTCCATCATTCCAATCAATTACAATGAAGCAACAAAAACAATAACGATTGATAAACGTAAGGGCCGCTTTGACGGAATGCTTGCTGCGAGAACTTTCCGCATACGCTGGATAAGTAAAGACAAACCAGAAATGCTAAACACAGACGCCCAACCTTTAACAACCATAACATATGAAGGTGAAAAGATTACGGTGCCGATGAAATAGATTATTACGAACCGGTAACAGCGCATGGCACACCTGATGATCAAAGAAAAATATAACGCCACAATACCTGTGACACTCGCAGTTTTCGCATGCAGGTGATGGTGAGTAACCACTAATAAAAGGATGCACAACAGTTGCCCGCTACATGCATGCTGAATAATGTGAAGAACGATGAATGGATTGTGACGCATACCATACATGGAAATATAAAGCTTGTATAAAAACAGATACCCCAATAAACATCTTTTATAACCACTAATTGTTTGCTTATGAACTTTGAACAACATGCACGAAAAACAAAAAACCGGCTACTATTTTTTGTATGCCTTGTGTTACTTGCAACACAAAGCAATGGGCAGGAAAAACCTGTAGAACGAAAAATTACAGGCAAGGTTTATTCCTCAATTGATGACCGCCCGCTTACAGACGTTACCGTTTTGATTAAGGGCTCCAGCGTTTATACTTCTACAAACAGCGAGGGACAATTTGCAATTAACGCTAAAACGGGTGACATACTGGTGATTGCCCGCATAGGCTATTTTTCAAAAGAAGTGACAGTTGGCAACACCAACACAATAGAATTAAAGCTGGAAGAAAACAGTGCAGACCTTAAAGATGTAGTTGTTATTGGTTACGGCAAAGTGAAGCGAAAAGATGTAACTGGTTCCATTTCTTCTATCAGCGGTGAAGAACTACGCAAAACACTGCCCGCAACTGTAGACCAGGCCCTGCAGGGCAAAGTGGCCGGTGTAATGGTACAGCAGATTTCCGGGCAACCCGGTGGTGGTGTATCTATCCAGGTTCGCGGCGTATCATCCATTAACGGAAACAATTCACCACTGTATGTGATAGATGGTGTGCTTATTACTTCTACAGGAGATCCGGGTAGCGGGTCAAATCCACTCAATACTATCAATCCTTCAGAAATTGAAAGTATTGATGTACTAAAAGATGCTTCGGCAACTGCTATTTATGGTTCGCAGGCTACCAATGGCGTAATCATCATTACCACTAAAAGAGGCAGGGTGGGCACTCCTGCAATCACATACGATGGTTATTATGGTTACCAGGAAATACCTAAAAAGCTTCCTACCGTTAATTTACAGGAGTTTGCTTCACTGTTAAATGATCGTGCAGTTGTATGGCAATTTGATGCCAGGCCGGAACTGGCGAATCCAAAATACCTGGGAACCGGCACCGACTGGCAATCAGAATTGTTCCGCAGGGCGCCCATGCAAAACCATTCAATTACCGTTAATGGCGGCGATGCCCGCACACAATATTTATTGTCAACTTCCTATTTCGACCAGGAGGGCATTGCACTCGGCTCTGATTTTAAAAGATATTCAGTTCGCTTAAACTTAGATAATAAAACAACTAATTGGCTGAAAGTTGGAACCAGCCTTCAACTGGCACACGTTGAAGAGAATGTTAACTCAACTACTTCAAGCGTAATCTCTAATGCGCTAAGCTTAACGCCTGATGTTCCTGTAAAAAATTTAGATGGAAGCTGGGGCGGCGTTACCAACGATGCCGGTTGGGTGGTGCCAATTCCCAACCCGGTGGGCCTTGCGCTGTTGAATTCGCATACCAGAAAAAGAAACCAGGTATTTGGTAACGTATATGCGGAGGTTCAGTTTTATAAAGATTTGACATTAAGGAATGAGGTATCCGGAAATTTTGATTTTAATATCGAAAAAACTTTCAATCCTACTTATGATTTTGGCAGGGCGAAGAATACGATCAATAACGCATCTGCTGCTTCAGCACAAAACGTGTACACGGTAGTCAGGAATTACCTTACCTATACCCACGTATTTGGAAAATATAATGTAAATGCACTGGCGGGCCATGAATCTCAGTTAAGCACTTACGAAAGTGTATCGGCATCCAGGCGCAACTTCCCCTCCGATAACGTAACATCTATCAGCAGTGGTGATGCCAATACGGCTGCAAACAGCGGTATATCAGGTTCAGGGCCGGCACTTGAATCTTATTTTGGGCGGGTTAACCTTGATTGGAACGACAGGTATTTATTAACTGGTAATATTCGCAATGATGGTTCTTCCAAATTTGCACCCGGGCAAAAATGGGTAACTACTACTTCCGCCGCTTTTGCCTGGAGAGTAAGTAATGAAGGATTTTTAAAAAACGTAAAATTTATTAATGACCTGAAACTGCGCTTAGGTTATGGCATTACTAATAATCAAGGTATTCCCGACAACAGGTATTCAACACTGCTTAATACGGTAAATAACGGCTTATCCGGTACGGCACAGTTTCAATACAACCTGGCAAACCCTGATATAAGATGGGAAAAAACAAAATATTCCAATGTGGGAATTGATGGTACTTTTTTAGACGGAAGAATAAGTTTCTCTTTTGATATGTATGACCGAAAAACAGATGGACTGCTGTTAAGTTTGCCGCTGCCTTTATTTTCCGGAACCACCACAGGTTGGTCTCCCGGAGCTATGCAGGCACCCATAGTTAACATTGGTGCTATGAGCAATAAAGGACTTGATTTCAGAGTTGGTACCACCAACATTAACGGCAAAAACTTTACCTGGAAAACAGACGTTACCGTATCGCATAACATAAATGAGATAATCAGTTTGGGTAATGGCGGCGATGCAGCCAATTTATCGCAAACCTATAATGGATATGTTTTTGAAAAAACAGTTGTAGGGCAGGCAATCGGTTCATTTTACGGCTATCTTTTCGATGGCGTATTTGCAATGCCTGATGATTTTAAATCGCATGCACTTCCGGTGGACCAAAGTGGAAATCCTTATCCTGTTTCACCCAATGGCGGCGGCATTTGGTATGGCGACAGAAAATATAAAGACCTGAACGGTGATGGCGTTATCAACACAAAAGATCAAACATTTTTAGGCTCTCCTTTGCCTAAGTTTCAATTTGGTTTCAACAACTCTTTTACGTATAAAAATTTTGATTTGAATATTTTCTTTAGCGGAAGCTATGGAAACAAAGTTTTTAACCAGCTGACCATTTCACAAACCTACCCTGGTAACAATACTAATTATTTCAAGTCTGTTTTAGGCTATGCAAGGGTGGAATATGTAGACCCGAATGGTTCGCATGCTGATGTAAATAATGCTTATATATCCAATCCCAATACAAAAATAGTTGGCCTTAGAAATGATAACACAAACGAAAATCTTCGCCCGTCTGATTTGTACATTGAAAATGGTTCATTCATCAGGTGCAAAAACATTACGCTGGGATACAGACTTCCTGAAAAATTATTATCCAAAGCACAAATACATGCCCTCAGGGTTTATGCAACGGTTTCAAATGCCTTTATCATAACCAACTATTCGGGTATGGACCCTGAAATAGGTTCATGGAACCCATTACAGGCTGGCTGGGATGGTGGATATTATCCGCAGCCAAGAACCTTCACCTTCGGCCTGAACCTGAATTTAACCAAATAAAAAAGTTTGTGCATCATGAAACATCCAGATAAAAAAATACTGATTGTACTACTTGCGGTGTTCTGTTTTGCTTGTAAGAAAAGCTTTCTCGACCGCCCGTCTCAATCACAAATCAGTTCAGAAAATTTTTATAAAACCAGGTCAGATTTAAGATTAGCCACTGCCAGTCTTTATGGCGGCGCTACCTGGGGCGTATGGCATCACGAAGCCTACTTGCCTTTGGGCGATATATTAAGCGGAAACGGCAACCGTCAATGGATCAGTGATTGGGTGCAGCTTTACACACGCACCATTACTGCCGGCAACAGTGTAATGCAGGGTGGATGGAAAGGATTGTACAACCTGGTTGGCCAATGTAATGGTGTTATAAACGCGATAGAACAAAATGCAGATAAATCCATTAGTGAAACAGATAGAAATGCAGCTATCAGCGAAGCAAAATTTATTCGCGGCACTGCCTATTATTATCTTGCTATGCTGTGGGGCGCAGTGCCCATTATCGAAGACAACAGCAAGCTTATTAAAGACCCATTGCTGAAACGTAACATCGTTTCTGATGTATATAAGTTTATTGCCAGTGATTTAACTTTTGCTGCAAACAGCTTACCCCGTAGCGATGAAAAAGGAAGAGTAACAACCTGGTCTGCACAAGGCATGCTTGCAAAAGTTTACCTCACTATGGCTGGTTTGGAAGGCAACGGAACCCGTAACCAGCAATTGTTAGACAGTGCAAAAAAGTATGCGGGAAATGTTTGTAATAATAGTGGTTTGGATTTGTTACCTGATTATTACAACCTGTTCCAGTCTCAGTATAACGACAACCAGGAATCGCTATTTGCGCTGCAGTGGGCCACAGGTGCAAGTATTGGCTGGGAAGAAGGCAATTTATTACTTACGTATTCCCCATCAAATGATATTAATCCGCAAAAAAATGGTGCATGGACGGCTTTAGACGCTACGTATGATTTGTACCTGCAATATTCTGCAAAGGATACGGTAAGGAGAAAGGCTTCATTTATGATGAACGGTGACTTTTATCCTGAATTAAATGCAGCCGGGGGTGGATTCAAGGCGACCAGCCAAAGTATGAAAAAGCATATTATCGGGAATGAAAAGGATAATAACGCACCCACTATGACGTACACAGCATCTATTGAACATGATGCGTTGCTGCGTCTTGCAGATGTTTATTTAATTTATGCCGAAGCAATCCTGGGCAATAATGCAAACACCGCCGATGGCGAAGCACTGAAATATTTTAATAAGGTAAGAACAAGGGCCGGAGTTGATCCTGTTTCAACAATAAACATGGATAGTATTCTTAAAGAACGAAGAGTTGAATTTGCTTTTGAAGGACAGTACTGGCTCGACCTGGTGCGCCTTTCTTATTGGAACCCCACGAAAGCGGTTAATATGCTCAATAACCAAAAGCGGGTAACATTTACCTATTCAAATGGAGTGGCTACGCCGGACGCCCCTATTGGTACAGCTATCGTTCCAGCTACAATTTCGGCTTTTACGCTGCAGATACCGGCGTCTGAACTGTCCGCTGATCCTAACCTGGGTGAACCACCTGTTCCTTATTATTAATCCAAAACGTTATATTATTATGAATACAATATTAAATAAGCGCTTATATATTTCGTCGCTTTTCATATTGATAGTGGCCTTATTGCCGGCTTGTAAAAAAGATATTGAAAGATCCCCGGTTATTGCTGAAGTGAGAAGTTATGTAGCTTCTCCCAATGACACTGTGCTCAATAACCTTGTAGCAGATGGGCAGTGGGTGGTTATTACAGGGCAGAACCTGAAAAATGCCATTACCATAAAATTTAATGGCGTAAATGCTTCTTTTAACGGCGCCTTGTTTTCTGAGAACAGCGCAGTAGTGCAAATACCGGCTATACTATTTTCAACAATAGATACCGCCAAACTTTATACGATAGAATACACAACAACAGGCGGCACAACCATTTTTCCATTCAACTTAGGCCCTGGTGCACCTGCCATAACTCACATTTCCAATGTATTTGCCAACCCCGGCGACTCTGTTTTTGTATATGGAACCAATTTAGTTTTGGTTCAAAGCCTTTCTTATGCAGGAACGCCCATAACATCATATCGTTCAAACCTTGATGGTACAGCGCTCGGTTTTCTTATGCCGGCCCAACAAACCACTGACCAGGTATTGCTAACAACAAAAGGCGGCTCCGTTGAATTTAAAATCCTGGCGATACCCACCATTACAAGTATTTCCAACGAAAATGCCATTGCCGGCGACTCGGTGTATGTTTACGGCACCTATCTTAAAAATATTCAATCATTCACTTTTGCCGGCACAGTTATAACTTCTTTTCAATCAGCTGACGATGGCAGTTCCGTTGGTTTTGTTATGCCTCCCACTTCAACAGGCGGGCCGGTATCAATAACCACACAATTCGGTTCAGTAACTACCATTTATAATGTAAATGATATTGCCACAGGTTCTATATCAAATTGGGAGTGGTCCGGTAATTTTAATTGGCAATGGTGGGGCGGCAGTACCTTAACCAGTGGCGACCCCAATTCAGGATGGCCTCCTTACAATGCTGATTTCACCGGAAATAACAGCCTGTACATGGTATTAAAAAATGGCGTGCTTAATGCCGGTGAGGGTGATGCCTATTCAAATTATGCTATACGCATGAATGCGGTACAATGGGTGCCGGCAGCCAATATGAATGACCCGATCAACAATTGGGCATTTAAGTTCGAGGTAAGCATACCGCAATCGTGGAATGGTGGTTCAATTGTTATTGAAAGCACCGATAACACTTACATGACCCGGTGGGAACCATGGCAAACATCTGCAACCACCACAGCTCCCTACACCACAAAAGGCTGGAGAACCATAACCATTCCTTTTTCAATGTTCCGTAAAACAGATGCTGCGCTGGGCGATGGTAAAGGGGCTTCTATATCAAAGTTTGCAGATTTACTGGGGCCATCGGGAAGCAGTGAGTGCTTCGTGTATATTCATAACTATAGCACTTCATCAACGGCAACAGGTTTTTATGGTGCGTTTGATAATTTAAGAGTAGTAAAAGTAAAATAGTATCTCACTGGGCCACATTTGTTACAAGGCAGGCGATTGCCGACGGGATGAAACCATTCTGGTGGAATACCGGCGGCATGATTGACAGAAGCAACTATACGGTAAAGAATCAAAAGATACTTGATACTATTATGTTAGGTGGAAGTAGTTGTCAGAAGTAAGAAGGACGATCATAAGATGGCAAAAATATGTAGCAATAATAACTCAGAAATAGCTGAGACCTATAGCAATCGTTCATGGGTCTATTTCTATAGTGCCCGTTCTTTTATTTTTTTAATGTCATGAGGACAATTATGGTCCATTGAGATTTGTAAATGCATAACCGTAATTTTAAACAATTGAAATACCGCGAATGAAAAGAAGAACGCTGATAAAAGGAATGGCCTCTACTTTACCATCATTATGGTTATCACGAGCATTAGGAAACGATTTGTTTTATTCAAATTATTTAAAAGAACCTGTTGCACAAGGTCCGTTCAAACCAACATGGGAATCTTTACAGAATTATCAAACACCTCAGTGGTATCGCGATGCAAAGTTTGGAATGTGGGCACATTGGGGACCACAATGCGAGCCCGAAGCCGGAGACTGGTATGCGAGAGGAATGTACGAGGAAGGATCACGGCAATATAAGAACCATCTTCAGAAATATGGTCATGCTTCTAAGTTTGGATTTAAAGATGTGATCAATGAATGGAAAGCAGAGAAATGGGACCCAGAAGAATTGGTGAGTTTTTTAAATGGTTTAGAGATTTCATTCCCTGAAAAAACATCTGATGAATTGGCTTATGCAAATGTGATAAGAATTCTTTCGTAACAGTATTAACTGCAAATATTGATTTTAAATAATCGCCTTTCTAAACTTGCTATAAAATGAACAAAAGTCAGCAATTTCTTCTGCCAAAAAGAATGGGTTTCATTACATTTTTTTTTATTGGACTTTTAATGTCCGTTAATATTTTGGCCCAAACAAATTCTCCTGCGCCTTTTGGTCCTGTTCCAGGCGAAAATCAAATGCGGTGGCAACAAATGGAATATTACGCTTTTCTTCATTTCTCATTGAATACTTATACAGACCAATCATGGGGTTATGGTAATGAAGATGTAAAGCTGTTTAATCCCCAAAAATTAGATTGCCGTCAGTGGGCCCGCGTTTGTAAAGAAGCCGGCATGAAGGGAATAATTCTTACTGCTAAACATCATTGTGGTTTTTGTCTCTGGCCTTCAAAATATACAGAGTATTCCGTGAAAAATGCCCCCTGGAAAAATGGTAAAGGTGATGTAGTTCGTGAATTAGCAAATGCGTGTAAAGAATATGGGTTGAAATTAGGAATCTACTTATCACCGTGGGACAGAAATAATTCCGATTACGGCAAGCCTGAATACATCACATATTTCCGCAATCAACTCACCGAATTGCTCACTAACTATGGACCTATTTTTGAAATTTGGTTTGATGGTGCTAATGGAGGTTCTGGCTATTATGGAGGCGCGAATGAAACCCGCAAAATAGATGCGAAAACGTATTACGATTGGGCAGACACATACAAGCTCATTCGCAAATTGCAACCCAACATCGTGATATGGAATGATGGAGGTGACAGAGGTGATTTGCGCTGGGTCGGAACGGAAGCAGGCAATGTGGGCGAGACAAATTGGAGTTTATTAAATGCAAAAGGCGACGTGACCTGGAACATGTTACATTATGGTTTGGAAAACGGAGATTCATGGGTGCCCGCAGAAGTAAATACTTCGATACGACCGGAATGGTTTTATCATCCGGGTGAAGATACCAAAGTAAAAACAGTGCCTCAATTGATGGAGACTTACTATAATTCTATCGGGCACAATGCTACGTTGTTGCTCAACTTTCCAATTATGCCTGATGGATTGATTCATCCAAATGACGAAAAAGCAGCGCTTGATTTTGCGAAGGCAGTGAAAGAAGTATTTGCTGTAAATCTTGCTGCCAAAGCAAATGCAATAGCTTCAAATGTTCGGAGCAATTCAAAACAGCTTGATGCAATGAATGCAATAGATAGCAGCCAAGAAACTTATTGGGCAACTGATGATGATGTAACGAAAGCTTCGCTTACAATCAATCTTGGCAAACCAACCACATTCAATCGTTTTCTTGTGCAGGAATATATTCGTTTGGGGCAAAGAGTAAAAGCTTTTACCGTAGAAGCTCTCATTAATGGAAACTGGAAAGAAATAGCAACCGGCACCACCATCGGTTATAAGCGCATTCTTCGTTTTCCAACTGTCAACGCAACGCAGATTCGATTAAATATTACCGATTCAAAAGCTTGTCCTGTAATTTCTAACCTCGGAATTTACAATGCGCCTCAAATTCTTACGCAACCTATTGTGATCAGAAATCAATCCGGTGAAATAAAAATAATTCCGGCGGATGAAGAATCAGTTGTTTATTATACTTTGGATGGAAGTAAACCAACTTCGAAATCGCAAAAATATTCAGGTCCTTTTATAGCAGATGGAAAATTAGAAGTGCATGCAATTGCTTACGATGCAGCTACATATAAAACCAGCCCTGAAAGCAGTGAGCAATTTGGCAACTCTAAGAAAGATTGGAAAATTATTTCAACAGAAGATGAAAAAGTCTACGCAGTGTTAGATGGAGATTTGTCAACTTCATGGCGCCAGCCAAAAGGTGCAAAATTGCCTGCCGACCTTGTAATTGATTTAGGCAAAGAGGAAGATATTAGTGGTTTTAAATACTATCCCGAGCAGAATTCGTGGCAACCCAGCATGATTACAAATTACCAGTTTTATGTTTCGGATGATAATAAAGAATGGAAGCTTGTTGATGAAGGCGAATTTTCAAACATTAAAAACAACCCTTTATGGCAAATTAAAAAGTTTGCACCGATGAGTACCCGCTATGTCAAATTAAGAGCATTGAAGAACACAGAAAATAACGATAATATCGGTTATGCTGAAATAGATGTGATTACAAAATGATTGGAATGTCTGCAAGCTGTTGATCATTTGATGTTTGAAAAAATCAATAATGAATTGTGAAGTTTCATAACATTCCATTTTGCAATTTTTCTTAACCGTTTCATATATTTTTCATAATACTATTATTAGTTAGCTATTTTGTAACATCCACATCGGTTCAAAATGTATCGGATTTCCGCTGCAAAAAATTTTATGAACGAATTTGATAACTTAAAAGCTTCACCCAATATTTATAAAAAAGAAAAGTGTAATAGCTTTCTCATTGAATAAATCCTGATAAAAATCAATTGTTTGCATCATTTCATACCCTAATCTGCAACATTAGGCTCCCTTGCTTAAATCCACTGCAGGATAGTTTTACAGCATCGATTCAAATGAAAGCTTGCTGTATATGGAGAAGTTATTTTTACTGCTAAACTTACCCTGTTCTTCAATAGGTAATGATGTACCGGTAGCGTCTCCACCGTACGTTCACACAAAAGATGGAAGTATTGTCTTTACTGATCTTGCTTACACCGGTACTTCCAAAACTGTTAAGCTCCGGGTTGTTTCAGACAATAGTAAAATTAATGGCCACACCGGGAATGCTCAGCTAAGCACATTTCGAATCAACATCATCACACCTTTTGCAACAAAGGCTTTCAATTTTTGTTGCAAAAGGAGATAAAGAACTTTTATGTAAACGAAAAAACCGCTTATAAAAATTTAGTCAAGTTAAACAATGTAAATATGAAATCTACGAAAACGATTCGCTTATGGGTGTTGCTGCAGTGGGGTATTTTTTCGGTATTCCTGAGCACAAATGCTTTTGCACAAACGGCAAAAGTTAGTGGTACGGTCATTAATCAGCGTACCGCCGCTCCGGTTTCCGGAGCAACAATTACAGTTAAGCATACAGGTCGCGCTGCAGTTGCCGATGAAGCCGGAAAGTTTACGATCGAGGCATCAAACGGCGATGTACTTGTAGTTACATCAGTTGGTTATGCTGCGCAGGAAATGAGGATTGGCTCCGGCGTGCTGCGCATTCAATTACAGGAATCCGATAACCACATGGAAGATGTAATTGTAATAGGTTACGGTGCTCAAAAGAAAAAACTGGTAACCGGCGCAAACATACAGGTAAAGGGTGAAGACCTTCAAAAGCAAAATACCACGAATGTTTTGCAAGCCCTGCAGGGGCAGGCGCCCGGTGTGCAGATCACTTCTTCTTCGGGACAGCCGGGGGATGGATTTAATGTGATTATCCGCGGTAAAGGAACCATTGGTAATTTTTCGCCGCTGGTTGTTGTTGACGGGGTGCAGGGTGTTGATCTCAATTCAATCAATCCTGCCGACATTGAATCCATTGATGTTTTAAAAGATGCTGCTTCTGCAGCCATCTATGGTTCGCAGGCGGCTAATGGCGTTATTCTTGTTACTACAAGAACAGGAAAACAAAATCAAAAAGCCCAAATCACGCTTGACGCTTATTACGGTCTTCAGAATTCTCCCAAAAAAGCTCAATTATTAGATGCAAGAGAATATGCTATTATTATGAATGAGCAGGCTGTTAATTCAGGTAAGATTCCATACTTCACCAATGATGAGATTAACAACTTACCTGTAAATACTAACTGGTTAGATCAAATGTTTGTGCGTAATGTTCCTACTCAAAACTATGTTTTGGGCGTGCAGGGTGGCGGCGCAGGGTCTGTTTACTCAATGTCGTTAAGTTATACCAGCCACGGAGGCATTGTAGGCGGTTCTGATATTTCCAGTTATCAGCGCTATAGCTTTAAAATAAACTCTGAGCATAATTTATATCAGAACATTATCAAGTTGGGCGAGCACCTTACATTCAACAATGTAAACAGCCACGGCATTCAAACAGGCGGTCAGTACAACAACACGTTACGCGCTGCATTTTCTACAACGCCTTTCCTGCCCATGTATGATTCATCGGGCAATTTCTTCAGGTCAGACAGTCTTCCATGGAATCCCGGAACAGTAGGTGATCCTCAGTGGGACAACAGTGTTTCTAATCCTTATGCTTCGATGTATTATGGCTCTAATGGCAGAAACAATAACCAGGGTTTGTTTGGTGATGCGTATTTGCAAATAGAACCTGTTAAAGGTTTGAAATTCCGCACAAGCCTCGGCATAAATTATAACAGTAACCAAAGTCACGGATTTGGACCTCCCTACCATCTTTCAATTTTCTCAAATGTTGATACCTCCACCGTTTATCAGTCTATGGGTACCAACAGAACCATTCAATTTGATAATACAGTAAGCTATGATTTTAAAGTGGCAAAAAATCACAGCTTCGGTGTGATGGTTGGTAGTTCTGCATTAAAAACAACGGGTTCCGGTCTTTATGGTACGAACTGGGATTTGCGTGTTCTTGATTTGAAGCACGCATACCTTGATGTTGCGCAGGACAGGTCTGCTCAATCTAATCATCTTTCTGCAAGCGGTTCACCTTATGAATATGGGTTAACCTCTTATTTTGGACGGCTTCAATATAACTTTCAGGAAAAATATTTATTCAATGCTACGTTCCGCGCAGATGCCTCTTCCAATTTTGCGCCGGGTCATCGCTGGGGTTATTTCCCTTCTGTATCAGCAGGGTGGATTGCTTCGAGGGAAACCTTCCTGCAAAATGTAAAGGGCTTAAATTTCTTTAAGCTGCGTGCAAGCTGGGGGCAGGTAGGTAATCAAAGTATTGCCGGCTATCAGTATCTGTCGCTTATCAGCTTTAGCCAGGCTGGTTATGGCTTCGGACCCGTTGAAGGTGTAAATACACAGGGCGCCTATCCAAGCACGCTCGGAAATCCTGATATAAAATGGGAAACATCGGAGCAAGCCAATATTGGCTTTGATGCAACCGTGATGAACAACCTGAACATTAGTTTTGATTACTACATTAAGAAAACAAAAGACTGGCTGATTAGTGTACCCGTTCTTGCTACTACAGGTGTTGATAATTTAACCATCAATGGAGGCGATGTAAAGAATACCGGCGTAGAGCTGGCGCTTAATTATCGTAACACCATCGGCACGAATTTTAGTTACGCTGTTGGTGTTAATGGTTCATATAATAAAAACACCATTGGAAACATTCCCACGCAGGACCATATCATTCATGGCAATACCAATGTTTTGTTTGCCAATGCCCCTGAGTTTTACAGAGCACAAAACGGTTATCCTGTTGGTTATTTCTGGGGCTTAAAAACAGCGGGAATTTTTCAAACAGAAGAAGAAGTAAATGCATACACAAACAAAACAGGCGGTCTTATTCAGCCCGATGCAAAACCCGGTGACGTTCGTTTTGTTGATTTAAATAATGACGGTGTTATTGATAATAACGACAGAACAAAGATTGGCGACCCTAATCCTGATTTCATCTTTGGCTTTAATGTATCGCTTGGGTACAAAGGCTTCGACTTCCTGGTACAGGCATCTGGTGTGTCTGGTAATCAGTTGGTACAATCATGGAGAGGGCCTGGCGGAAGGGGCAATTACAGTGCGGAGATTTTGGGCAGATGGACGGGCCCCGGCTCATCAAACAGCATTCCGAGAGTAACAGAAGAAGGTACCAACTTTGCTCAATTCTCCGACCTCTATGTTTATAACGGCAGCTATTTACGCATCAGCACAATTACCCTTGGTTATGATTTTGGCAGCATTATAAAAAAGAGCTACCTCAACAAAGTAAGACTGTACGCTTCTGTATTAAACGCTTTCACTTTCACCAAATACAATGGAATGGATCCTGAAATTGGTCACAATGAAGGCTTTTCTTCAGGGGTGGATGTAGGTTATTATCCAAGGCCAATAACCATGATGGTAGGTGCAAACATTCGTTTTTAATCAAAACTTAAAAGGAGAATTATGAAAAATTTTAAATTATATATCGGGATTATCGCTTTATTGTCACTGGCTGCCTGTAAAAAAAGCTTTCTCGATACCGAGGATGTAACAAGCGTTTCAGAACAAAACTTTTATAATACGCCGGCAGACGCATACAAAGCATTGATAGGTACATATGATGGGTTACAACGCGCAGGAGCATCCGGATCGGGGTTAGCTGTAGTAGCTACAGAAGTAATGTCAGACGATGCATTTGGAGGCACCGGCAATGCAGACGGATTTGGTTTTCAAATGATAGACGAATTTGACAAGCTTCGTTCGCCCAGCGACCAGGATATGTTTAAAGATAACTGGAGTGCTTATTACAAGGCTGTTTACCGGGCCAATATGCTGTTGTCACATCTTGACCAGGTGGATTGGACAGGAAGTGAAACCCTGCGCAACGTGTATGAATCTGAAGCAAGATTTATTCGCGCCTACCTGTATTTTGATATGGTGAGATTTTGGGGTAATATTCCGCTCGTTACAACACCTTCTAGTGAAAACTTTCCGCAAACAAGCCCCGACAGTGTGTACAGTTTAATTGCAGCAGATTTAAAGTTTGCTGCCGCCAATCTTCCGGCCACCAGTTATGCCGCACAAGACCCGGCTACACATGGCAGGGTAACGAAGTGGGCTGCAGAATCATTAATTGCCCGTGTATTTCTTTATTATACCGGTTATTATGGCAAACAGGATTTAGTGGGTGCTGTATCCAAATCGGAGGCACTCGCTTACCTGGAAGATGTAATCAATAATGGAGGTTTTGGTTTGGTTAGCAATTTTGCTAACCTATGGCCTGCGGCATCGCTTAGCAATTACGCCGGAGAAGATAATAAAGAAACTGTGTTTTCCATAAAATACACATACACCAGCGACTGGAATGGGAATGTTGATGGCAGTAGCTGGATTGTAATGTTGGGCATTCGTGTGCAGAGCATTTATCCTTATGGCTTAGGTTGGGGCGGCGGAACAGTAAACCCTAAACTTTGGAATGCTTATAACGCAAACGATACAAGAAAAAGCGCTTCTATTATTTCCATCGCTGACGAAAACCTCGATTTCAAAAACATAAAAGACCAGAGAGAATACACCGGTTATTATTGGAAGAAATATACGCCGATGGTTGATGAAGCGGGTACAAGCCTGGCGGAAAAAATGGGTGGCGTAAGCTTTCAGATTAGCCAGTTTCAGGATTATGTTTCTATCCGTTATGCAGATGTTTTATTAATGGCTGCTGAATTAGGCGCTCCAAAAGCACAGCAATATTTTGATGAAGTTCGCCAAAGAGCCTACGGTTCCAACTTTGTTCAAATCCCTATAAACCAGGCAAACCTTATGAATGAAAGAAGACTCGAATTTGCGGGAGAAGGCATTCGTTACTGGGATTTGCTTCGCCAGGGAATAGATGTGGCGGCATCAGCAATTGCTGAATCCGTTACGCTTCAAAATGGCGGAGTGAATACAACCAAAACAATTTCTGCATCAAAAATTAAAGAAACAAAAGGGTTGTCACAAATACCCTATTCACAAATCACTTTATCAAACGGCGTGTTGAAACAAAATGCCGGATGGTAATAAAGACTTTCATCTTTTTAAAAACAATAACATCAAAAATATTTAGTGATGAAACTTCTCAAACAAATAACACTGTTGCTTTTTATAGCAGGCATCGTAGTTTCCTGTAAAAAGAAAGATTACACTTTGCCTGCTCTGCCTGATAAATCAGCCATCGATATGGAGGTAAAACAAGACCTTACTGTTGACCCCGGTGGCAACACAGTATACCTGATTAATCACACAGATAAGATTCAACCGGTTTGGGATTATGGCACCGGCAAATCTATGCGCCGGATTGATACTGTGCGTTACGCATTTACCGGGGATTATAAAATTGCCCGCTCGGCTATTACAGGCGGAGGAATAGTGTATTTTGATACAATTACTGTTCATGTTACAAAGGATAACCTTAACTATGTAAACGATCCTTTGTGGGTTGCATTATCCGGTGGCCCCGGAAATGAAAAAGTGTGGACGCTGGATTTAGATGCCAATGGCGTTTCCCAATCTTTTGATGGCCCGTTATATTATTCCGGAGACGAATTAGGATGGAACCAGGAATGCACAAAACCTGGTGGTAATTGCTGGACATGGTTTCCTAAATGGTCAGACAATACATGGATATGCCCGGCGGGTGATTATGGTACGATGACCTTTAGCCTTAAAGGAGGTCCTTATGTAAAAGTGGACCAAAAGATGACAGCAAACAGCGGCGTCTCTAATGGCACCTACTACTTAGATAAAGATAAAAAAACAATTTCCTTTTCAAATGTAACCCCGCTGAACATCGGGTTAGACCAGGTTTTTGCTAAAGGCACGCTTATAACCTTAACAGACAAGACGATGCAAATCGCATTTCATCATGTGACAAACGCAGAATTTGAAATTTATAATTATATCGCTCAGTAGTGAACAATCAATCTCGTGGGCGAACAGGAGAACCTGCGGGCGTCAAATGAAAATTGAAAGCCTTGCGGGTTCATCTTGTTGCAAATTCCGATTTATATGCAAATGAAATTTAGAATCCTATACAATTCTTTAGCATTATTAATTGCAGTTATACTTTGTATATCGTGTAAAAAAGATAAGACGGCAGCACCTGCCCAACTGGCTGTTTCTCCTTCTGAAGTGTTGTTTACAACCGACGGAGGCTTATCCGAAATAACTATAACAAGTAACACAAAATGGAACATCAGTAATACTGCATCCTGGTGCACCGCCACAGCGTCGGTAACAGAAGGAAATGGTAAGATTACGCTGAATGCCCAATCAAATACAGATACCAGTGAACGTTCAGTTGTGATTACTGTTTCGGCAGGAAGCACTTTAAAAGAAATAAAAGTGCGGCAATCGGGAAAGACAAATACCTACAACATTCCGCCTGATTCAACCGGCATGGGCAGTACTGCCGTACAATTAGCTGCAAAATTCAAGCTGGGCATTAATATTGGCAATACACTTGAAGCCATTGGGGGTGAAACTGCCTGGGGCAACCCGCCGGTTACACAGGCTTTAATTGACAAGTATAAACAGGCCGGATTTACGGCAGTACGCATTCCCTGTTCGTGGGACCAATATGCAGATCAAACAACCGGTAAAATTTCAGACCAATGGCTTGACCGGGTAAAACAAGTGGTGCAATATTGTGTTAATGATGGACTGTACGTTGTTCTCAACATCCATTGGGATGGTGGATGGCTGGAAAATAATATTACCACAAGTGCACAGGCTTCAGTAAACGCAAAGCAAAAAACATACTGGGGGCAGATAGCAACTGCAATGCGGGATTTTGACGAACATGTAATGTTTGCCAGTGCCAATGAACCAAGCGCAAGTGATGCGACTGCAATGAATGTGTTGCTTTCCTATCATCAAACATTTGTGGATGCCGTTAGATCAACAGGTGGACACAATGTATACAGGGTATTGATTGTGCAGGGGCCTTCCACAAATATTGATTACACGAGCAACCTGATGAATACACTTCCTGCCGATCCAACTCCTAACCGCACGATGGTGGAAGTTCATTACTATGAGCCATTTCAGTTTACCGCACTTTCAGATGATGCCTCGTGGGGTAATATGTTCTATTACTGGGGGCAAAATTATCATTCTACTATAGAACCCACCCGTAATGCCACCTGGGGTGAGGAAGATTTTGTTCTTTCAGCGTTTCCAAAAATGAAAGCGAAGTTTGTAGATAAAGGCATTCCGGTTATTGTGGGTGAATATGGTGCTTACAGGCGTACAACGCCATTAGATATGGATAAACATCAGGCTTCGGTAGATCATTGGATAACATTTGTTACGCAGCAGGAAATTGCTAACGGGCTCAAACCATTCTGGTGGGATACCGGCGGCATGATTGACAGAAACAATTATACGGTAAAAGACCAAAGATCACTTGATGCAATTATGTTAGGTGGGCAATAATCGTGCAGTAAAAAAGATGATCAACAACAAAAAAATGTTTTCAAAGAAATCCATATTGATTTTCTTATTCTCATTATTGTTGGTTAACATGGTAAGCAGCCAGATAGCCATGATAAATATTCAATCGAGAAAACAAATAAGTTTAAATGGCAAGTGGAATGTGATTATCGATCCTGCAGATGTTGGCGAACGGTACCAGGTTTGGAAAGAAAAAAAACCGCAAAAGAAAACGGATTTTTTTGAGTATGCCTTCGATGACGGCCCCGTGCTGAATGTACCCGGCGATTTTAATGCTCAAAAGAAAGAGCTCAGCTTTTTTGAGGGTACTGTTTGGTACAGAAAAAAATTCAGTTATACAATTGGAGATGACAAAAGGCTTTTCATTTACTTCGGCGCCGTTAATTATAAAGCGGATGTTTATTTAAACGGCGAAAAGTTAGGAAGCCATGAAGGCGGGTTTACGCCATTCCAGTTCGAAATAACAGACAAGGCAAGAAGCGGCGATAATTCTATTGTGGTTAAAGTAAATAATGTTCGTCAAAAAAATGGCTTGCCGGGCTTTGGGTACGATTGGCTTAACTATGGAGGTATTACACGCGATGTGGAGCTTGTTGAAACCAATGAAACCTATATCAAGGATTATTCCATTCAATTAAATAAAGGAAGTATTAATGATGTTGCAGGTTGGATTCAGCTCAACGGTTTGCAGTTGCAGCAAAAACTGGAAATACAAATACCGGAATTAAACATTCAGTACAAAACACAGAGTAACGATAAAGGATTTGCCCCGGTTAATTTTTCCGGTAAGTTTAAATTATGGTCACCTGAAAATCCCAAATTGTACAGGGTAATTGTAAAAAGCGAGACAGATGCTGTTTCGGAAGAGATTGGTTTCAGGTGTGTTGAAGTGAAGGACGGCAAAGTTTTTCTAAACAGAAACCCGGTCTTTCTTAAAGGTGTAAGCATTCACGAGGAAAACCCGAACAAAGGGGCCCGTGCTTATTCAAAAGAGGATGACATCTTATTGCTGAATGCGGCCAAAGCGTTAGGGTGTAATCTTGTCCGGCTGGTGCACTATCCGCATAATGAATACATGGTTAGAGAAGCTGAAAAAATGGGCCTGATGGTATGGAGCGAACTCCCGGTTTATCAGCATATCGATTTTACAGACAGTACTGTTGCGGGTAAAATGGAAAGAATGCTTGATGAGATGGTGGGAAGAGATAAAAATCGTTGCGGCATTATTATCTGGAGTCTTTCAAATGAAACCTATCCATCAGCACCAAACCGCACCAAAGCGTTGACAGACCTAACAAAAAAATGCAGGGCTTTAGATGCAGCACGGTTGATCACCCATGTTACTAACTCGCAAATTTATCAGGGCAACCATTTTAAAGTTTGGGACACCTTGTACAGGTATTCAGATCTTGTTTCACTTAACGAATACATTGGTTGGTATCTGCCCTGGCAGGGAAAGCCGTCAGACACAAAATGGAGTATTGCCTATCCGGATAAACCTGTTTTTATTGCTGAGTTTGGCGGCGAAGCTTTATATGACAGTAAAGGGCCTGCAGATGAAGCAGTGTATTGGACAGAAGCTTACCAGGCAAAAATTTATAAAGATCAATTGGAAATGTTTAAGACCATTCCCAACCTGAGCGGAGTATGCCCGTGGCTATTGTTTGATTACAAATCAACGAACCGGCTGCATCCTGTTTATCAAAAGGGGTATAACAGGAAAGGATTACTGTCCGAAAAAGGAAATAAAAAGAAAGCATGGTTGGTAATGAAGGCGTATTATGATAAAAAGAGGTGACCGAAACACAAAGATGTTTTTTAAAATACTTAATATAAGTACGAATGAACTTACTTTTTTTTATCCGCTGAATCAGTGATCTATATATTTATCAAATTAAAAGTTGACCAAAATAATCTAAGCATTTTTACTTGCATACTATGAAAAGAAGACAACTCATCAATGGATTGGCAATGACCATCCCGGCATGGTGGTTAACAAAATCATTTGCCGCTGAAATATTGAACAGCCCAATGTATCATCGTGAACGAATTACAACCGGGCCGTTTGAGCCAACATGGGATTCGCTGAAACAATATAAAGTGCCTGCATGGTTTCAGGATGCAAAGTTTGGTGTGTGGGCGCATTGGGGCGCACAATGCCAGCCCGAACATGGCGATTGGTATGCACGTGGCATGTATGAAGAAGGCAGCGACCATTATAACTTTCATCTGAAAAAATATGGACATCCTTCCAAATTTGGATTTAAAGATGTAATCAACGAATGGAAGGCGGAGAACTGGAACCCCGATGCGCTGGTTGAGTTGTATAAAAATGCAGGTGCACAATATTTTGTTGCGATGGCAAATCATCATGACAATTTCGACAATTTCAAAAGCAGTTATCAGCCGTGGAATTCAACGAAATACGGGCCTAAAAAAGATTTGATAGAAGGATGGGCAAAGGCTGCAAAAAAACATGGATTACCTTTTGGTGTAAGCGTGCATGCTTCTCATGCATGGACGTGGTATGAGCCGTCTCAACGCAGTGATAAAGCCGGGCCGTTTGCTGGCGTGCCATATGATGGCAGGCTTACCAAAAGCAATGGGAAAAATAAATGGTGGGATGGATTAGATCCCCAGGATTTGTATGCACAAAACCATGCCTTAAGCGAACCAAACCGCGATTTTGTAAAACAATGGAACTGGGCTGACGGAGCAAGCGTTCCCACCAAATCTTATTGTGAAAAATTCTTCAACAGGATCATTGAGCTTATCAATAAGTACCATCCCGATTTGGTTTATTTTGATGATGATGCTTTACCGCTGTGGCCAATAAATGATGCAGGCTTACGCATTGCTGCCCATTTGTATAATGATAGTATAAAAAGAAATGGAAAGCTCGAAGCTGTGCTGAACGCTAAGAAGCTGAACGAAGAGCAGCGCAAGTGCATGGTGTGGGATATTGAGCGCGGGGCAAGCAACCGCCTGGAACCTTTCGTTTGGCAAACAGATACCTGCATAGGTGGCTGGCATTATGATCGGCGCATTTACAACGATAAAAGATATAAGAGTGCGGCAACGGTAATACAAATACTCATGGATGTGATAAGTAAGAATGGTAATTTGTTGTTGAATATTCCTGTTCGCGGAGATGGGAGCATTGACGAACTTGAAATAGCAATTGTAAAAGAAGTTGGCGATTGGCTGAAGATAAACAATGAGGCCGTGTATGCCACAAGACCGTGGAAGACCTTTGGTGAAGGACCTGCTTTAGATGCTGCTGCGTCATTAAGTTCGCAAGGTTTTACAGAAGGCAAGAGCAAACCATTAGGCGCAGAAGACTTTCGATTCACTACAAAAGAAAATATTTTGTATGCTACATTTTTTGCATGGCCCGAAAGCAAGAAAGTGACGATAAAAACGCTCGCTTTTGAAAAAATTTCGAATGTTCAGTTATTGGGAAGTAAGGATAACATACAATGGCAGCAAACAGGCGATGGCCTTGCAGTTAATCTTCCGCAACAGCAACCTTGCAATAATGCTTATGTGTTGAAGATTATTTAGAAAGAAGCTATGGAATATTGCCAGGCATAAGCGATTGCCTTTCGCAAAGGGCTTTTTGGAAGCGTTTTGAATAAAAATTCGTGAAAGTTGCCATGCATATCCTCAAGTATTGGCACAGCATACACTTGCCGGTATGCTTTTGTTTGTTCCGGTGCATAGTGTTGATCCCTGCATCAGTCTTCTATTTTATATAATGAATGTATTTGGCCCAACAGCATAGCGTAGTTATGCTTCTATCTTATCAAAGGAGCAGCGAAGTAAACACAATTCTCAGTGTTGCATTGGCAAGCGCAAGCGTTATCATTGGCAGCGAAAGTAAAAATGTTTAATTTCCATATTTGGAGAGTTGCCAAGGTAGCAAAAGAATTATAATAGCCAGAGTTGCTGTCACCGGTTGCATCCACGAAACATAGCCTATTATTGCTACTTGTACAGCAAGCCAAAGAAGAATAATTATACCGCTAATAAAGGCTGCTTTGTGTGCCATACGGTGTCTCTTGAATACAAGAATTGCAGCGATGAAGGCTGAACCGCCAACAACAATAAAAAGAAATAAACCTGGAATAAAATAGTTGCGAAAGGGACTGCCTTTTAGCCATTCCGTTGGAACAGCCCTTGCCCCAGATAGTCCGTAATATCCGCCGGCAAATGCATTTGCTGCAACAAGCAAAAGCAATATGCCTAACGAATAGCGAATAATTTTTTCAGGTCGTTTATTGTTGTTCATGGTTTAATTTATTATTCTTTTTGAACAAAAGCGCAAGCATCAGCATCGCTAAAGCTGCCGCAATTCGCAAAGGAAACCAAGAAAGCGCAAGCATCAGCTCTTTGGTTTCGGAAACTTCTTTGAGAAACTGTCGTACGGCAAACAAGTCAGCCGTTTTTCTGAATGTCGGTTTGCTTGTCTCAGCCTGTGAAGTAATTTGAAGAATTGAGTTGATTTCTTCTGTCGTAAACACATTGTCAATAACAGCAAAGCCATCGCCCAAAATCTTTTCTTTTGATGTCGAAGGGTGAGTCCATATAGGCTTGCATGTAAACGTCTACCAGCTTTGCGATAGGCTGGACTTCTATGTTCCGTCCGATACAAATTCCTATAGATTTGTTGATGATGAATTTAAAGACAACAGATGATTAGTGAACGTCGGGCTGATAACTGCTGCTAATTAGCCTATTTTCCTTACTTGCTAAAATTCAATTTTATAGCTTATATTAGGAACAAAAGTCGCTTCTCTGTTCATGTCAACTTTTTGAGTTTGGTAATTGTACCGGAAACCTAAATTTTCTTCGTATTGTGTAAGGTTGAGGATTTTGAGGGCGAATTCGTGTGTAATTTTCTTTCTGTTTATTTTGTAGCTTGCTGTGAAGTGACTTGTAAAAGCAGGTAAATATTGTTGTGAGAAAGCATTTGACTCATCAAAAACTACATCATGGTTTGTAATGGAAGCAACTGTGTTTATTGGTGAATAATGGTCGCCCCCCTGATAACTTATCCTTGCATTTAAGCCTAAGATCCGGTTCCCGTTCTTGCCCATCAACCATTCTTTTCCAATCAAAAAATTTAAAGCAAAGTTTCTATCATAAATTGAGCTTCGCCACACATTGTCTCCACCTTTGTACTGAGATTTAAATAAAGAAGCAGTTGCTATGTAATAATATCCTTTTGATAAATATTTTTCAAATGTTATGTCTAGTCCGTAATTTCTTCCTTTTCCCGAATTTTGCAATTTGCCATTAAAAAACCAATCGTTTTGCTGGTTGATTAAAGAAAATGAACTGTCTGCCATCGTAGGAACATTGAATAAATACTGAAAATAAGCTTCGGCTTTCAGATGCGTAAATTCCGATGTACTTATGTCGTAACCTAAAACCAGGTGATGTGCTTTTGTAAATCCTAAATTGTGATTAATAAGTTGGTTTAAATTGTTTTTGACAAAATAATAATTTAACATTTCCAAACGGCTGTGCAAACCATAAGCAAAACTAATTACCTGCTTCGGCGCCAACCTGTATTTTATACCTGCTCTTGGTTCAAGAGAAAATGTATTATTAAGTGTAAACCATTGTGCATTCAGCCCGACGTTTAAAGTTGTTTTGTTATTAATGTTCAGTTTGGATTCGCTGTAAGCTGTAACAAGCGTACTGTTGCCGTTTTCATTTACAATGGTTTGCATAGGTTCTTCTATAATAGGAGATTCTTTTAAAAGAATATCATAATTCATATTTGTAATAGCAAACCCTGATTTGTTAGTGTGTCTTGCACCAAATTTGGTATTAAGATATGAAGAAAAAACGAAGTTGTAGTATTTATTGTTTACTACATTTTCAGGATAAAATTTCAGGCTGCTGTCCACTATTTCGGTATGCATATCAATACCATTAGCTGTTGACGCCAAAGTGGATTTAAGATATTGTTTATTGTTCAGAAAAATTTTATGGTTGATGCCGGCTGCACCCATATACTGTTTTACATCTTCATTTTCTCTGTCATCATCAAATTCCCACTTCTTAATATTTTCTTCTACCGTTTGTCCCGAACGGTCAATCAAACCTAATCCCCACACAGAAAAAGTTCCTGCTCTCTTTGTGGGAAAATTTAATTTAAAAGACAAATCCTGAAACGTTGTTCCTCTTGCATCTTCAGGTAAAACACGTTCAAGCAAGCCCAAAGTAGAGTAACGATAATTGAATAAGTAAGATGACTGTTTACCTTTCTTAAAAGGACCTTCTGAAGCTGCATCAATACCTATTGCTCCTACCTGAAAAGCATTTTCATGTTTTTGATTGTTGCCGTTCCGCATAAAAATATCAAACACTCCGGATAAGGCATTACCATATTCAGCAGGCATTGCTCCTGAAAAAAAATCAGAATTTGCTAACACTTGTGTGCTCAATGCAGTAAGCCCGCCACCGCCAAACGCAGATAAATTAGCAAAGTGATTAGGGTTTGAAATTTCAACGCCTTCCAATTTCCATTGTAGGTATTGCGGATTATTGCCCCGAACGATGATAGCATTATTTTGCACATTGCTCGAAACACCCGCAAAAGCAGAAACCAAACGGGCAGGGTCATCAAAACCGCCTGCGTATCGTTTGGCTTCATCAACGCTTAACATCCTGGCACTTGTATTTGCCATGGCATTTAGTGGTTGGTCCTTATTCGTTTTTGTGGAAATAATCACTTCGCCAAGCGTGGTGACGTTTTGCTTCATAGTGATGTTGAGAACGACTTCCCTGGCAGATGTTACCTCGATTTCCTTTAATGCGACCGGTTCATATCCGACTAAAGAAACAGCAATATTATATCTTCCAACGGCAATATTTTGTAATGAAAAATTTCCTAAACTGTCTGTAACCGCATTGGCATTTGCATTTTGCAAACTTACCGTTGCGTAAGCCAATGGCAAGTTTGATGCTTCATCAATAATATTTCCACGAATGGTTTGTGCAGGTTGTTGTGCAAATAAATGAATCGAAAAAAACAAAATTACAAATGCAGAAAAGCTTCGCAACATGACTCAAAAATTAGAAACGCAAAACTGTTTCTAATCTGCATTCTGAACAATACTGATTTATCAGTATCATAACGTTTATATCAATTCTAACTTTGAAGCCAGCGCAACGGCCTCCATAGAATTATTTACACTTAATTTGGCTAACACTTTTTGCCTGTGCGTATTTACCGTGTGTAGACTAATAGCCAATTTGTCGGAAATCTCTTTACTTAAAAAGCCGTCTTTTACCAGTTTCAAAACTTCAATCTCTCTTTTGGAAAGTGTACTGGATATTTCTTCTTCCGGATTAGTAAAAGGAATAATCTTTCCCGTGCTGAAATTCAATAGTTCACTTTTCAAACCTTCATTCATATTTTTCTGATTAGGAGAAATATCTAAAATACTTAGTGCCAGCCAAACGTTTCCGTTATTAGCTAATTCCAAAACCTGGTGTTGTTCAATTACCCTGACATAATTATTAGCTGCATTTAAAATGCGGTATTCAGTTACGAATTTATGGTTCAGTTTTTCTTCTGTTGAAAACCTGGAAAATAATTTAAGAATCGATATTGCGTTTTGCATTATCATCGCAAAATCGTCGGGATGAACTTTAGTATCTAAAAAAAAGTCTCCGCCTTCTTCTATATGCTGCTGGGTATAGCCCAGCACAGCACTCAAATTAGATGAGTAAAAAGCATGTTCTTTTTTGTATGTATCAAAAACGCTTATTACAGAATTACTAATGCCGGCTAATATCTTCAGGTTGAATTTGTGTTGTTCTAAAACAGAATAATCCAATTCATCCGCTGTGAAGCTTTGCTGGTCAAGCAACATGTGATATGTTTCGTTGATATTTTTGATGTTTTTCTTTGTCATATTTATACATGTTATCCTCCGGAATTTCTATTGCATCTCTCCCTTCATGTATGAAAATATACTTATCATGCAAATTTAAAATTAATTGATGTTTCTCATAAGGAAAGACAAGTCCTTTATGGCTCTTTCACTGCCATATTTGTCCATTTCACTGACTATCCGTTTGCAGCTTTGATGTTATAACATTGCTGTTTTTAAAATTGACGTATTGCTGAATACATTATTGCCCGTAATGAATAAATGAGAGTATGAATTGTAAAAATTTAAATTATCGCAATAGTCATATTCTCTCCGGGTTTTAGCATTACAATACCAGGTTGCTTTATACTATCAACAATGGCTACAATTTTTCTCATTTATAGGCCTTTCAATTTAAAATAGTTCATACGTTTTAGCCATCAATTATTTCGTTCAAGCCGTTAATTCTATCGCTTCGCTGTTCTTTTAAAAAATGTTCATTATTCTATGATTTTCTTTGCAGGATTAATAAAGTATGTGCAACTATTTAAATAGTTAGCGAAAAAGGTAGCCTTTAAAGTGAATAAATAATAGTATGAAAATGAGTATCAGTTTAATCAGCACAATCATTTCCTTGTTATGCATTTCATGTGCAAAAGATAACTTACGCCCGGAGGCTGTTCAATACCGTTATATTGAAGAAGTGGTGATAGATGGTATCCGCAGGACTTATGGCATAAAGTTGCCCAAGAATTATTATTACAACGATAGCGCCCGTGCACTTATAATATGAGGTTAGCAGTTGGAGTGATCGTAGCGGTAAGGTATTGGTTCAACTTTACCTTACAAAAGACGGAGGACATGCCAGGCGTTCATCTACAGTACAGGGAAGAAAGGTCGATACACCTTCAAACACAATCAATGCAACAAATATGAATTGGGATTTTTGTAATCAATTTACACTACCTTAGAAAGAATTTCAGAATTACTTAGAATATCTGTGGAATTTTTAATATGCCGACAATTCTCCAGGAAAAAAGCGGTCAATGGTATAAAACGATCCTTGATACAAGAATTATACTGTAATTTTTAATCTATATATGAAACAATTAATAGTAATTGCTGGTTTGATATTTTTCGCGAATGCAATTCATGGACAGGATAAAAATATTGGTCAGTTTGCAATCTGGAAACCTAAAGAAGCCATGCTTCAAAATTTTGAAAATGGATACAAACAACATTTGAATTGGCATAAAGCCAATGGCGACAAATGGGACTGGTATGGATGGTTTATTATTTCAGGTGCACGATATGGCCAGTTTGTTGATGCAACCTTTGATCATAATTGGGCTGATTTTGATAAGGCTGTTAAGCCGGCAGATGATATGGCAGATAACAGGCTTCATGTATTTCCTTTTGCTGATGTACAAACTGTTTTCAAGGTGGCTTATTATGCAAAAGCAAGCACAAACGACACTTTTATGCTTAAAGCAAGTTTGCTGAAATTAGTAACACTTTCAGTTGATGATATTGATCAATCCTTAAAAGTATGCGAAATGCTAAAGGACCATTATGCATCAGATCAAATCAAATATTTTAAAGTGTATAAAATGATTGATGGCGGTGATATCAACCAGATAATAATACTAATGGGTTTTGAAAATTGGAAGGATTACGCCATTAGTGAAAATCTAAATGATAAAATTTCAGCAATACAAGAAATTATGAAGGTTAATGCAATCAACTCCATTTCATCTGAGACACTGGTATACAGGAAAGACATGAGCTTATTTCCAGGATAAAAGAAAATACATAGCATGCCCTTCAATAATTGGTTATTACCTCACTTTGCTGCATCATGTGTTCAATCTTGATTCTGCATATTGCAGGAATCATAAAATTTACTCATGGAAAATAAATAAACTTTTTGACGCCTCAATTATAGGCTTCCTTGAAGAATGGCACTTCCTCCCTGCGAATCAAGAGATGCAAAAAGGCCACTTCTTAGTTTGTATTTAAGTTTAGATCATGTGATTGCAGTAAATTTTATATTGTATCCATTTTTGTTTTAAGTATTTTATTAATAAGTAAGATATTTAAGATCCAACATTATCTCAATAACAAACAAACCAGCAAAGTTTGCAAGCAGAACCCAGGTATCCTGAAACCAGATACCGGATAATAATTCAAATAAGTATTTGGTCTTTGGTAGGTATCATTACCATATAACTCCGCAATGTTGCAGTTTAAATTTCTTGGCTATCAGTATAGCCAACGGGCCGCCACCACTTATATCTATAATTCCAAAATCATATTTCTTCAAGACAGTCCTGGCAGCCAGTTCAAAACAATCTTCCATCTGTCTGAACACGACCAGTCAGAAGAATTCTCCCGGCATTTTATTTTAAACATAAATAAGTTTTTACTGATTTAGGAATTCCCAATGGTTTATCTATCCAATTATTTTTTCAAATTAGCCATATAGATAATAATTTCAACTCCGTAGCACATTAGTTGTAAATAGGCTGCTTCAGGCGGTAGTATAGCCGCTTCGCTGTTTTATTAAAAAAGTTTATTTTCTACTTGTTTTCTTTGTCGCTTAATTAACAGGGAAATTGATTTCGGTCACCTTATCATTAATAGCCGGTGTTATAGATTGTTATTGAAAAAGTACTCCGGGTATTATTTAATTCAATAAAACGTGTAGTAAAATGTTCAAATATCAATTAAGCGTATTGTCAATATTATTAATTGCAATTAGTAATACGGCTAATGCCCAGGTATACAGAGAATCTTTTGAAATACGCTGCGCAACAAAAATTGAAACAACAAGAATTGAAGATTTAGTAACGGCTCATTATGAAATATTTCTTACTAATTTTTCTACTGATACTTTAGTGGTTAATGGGTTAAATATTTTGAATAAAAGCAATAGCCTTGTTTATACTGTTTCAGATGTAAGCGACATAAACGCAATTACAGCCAAGATCGGAAACCCGAATGATAAAGAGCCCGCAAAGTTATACCCGGGACAGTCCAGCGTTCTCTATCTTGATTATAATTTGGCAGGAATTCTTCCTGAAGACAGCATGTATCATCAACTGAAAATCGAGAACCTGTCCAATTCGCAGGAATACTTTGAAAAAACAAAGCTTATACCGGTTAGCCCTCAGGACAATTTGGTTATGGGTAATCCCCTCGATAGCGGCCCCTGGGCTGCAGTTTATCATCCTGCCTGGAAAAGAGGGCACCGAAGAGTTTACTACACTATAAATGGCAAAGCAAGTATTCCGGGAAGGTTTGCCGTAGATTTTATAAAACTTGACAATAACGGGAAATTCGCTCATGGAAACGAAGACAGCATTAATAACTGGTTTGGTTATGGCGCCAATGTGCTTGCGGTTGCCGACGGAGAAATTGTAAAAGTTTTAAATGACTTCCCGGAAAGTAAACTAATATCTCAGCAACCAAAAACACCTGCTGAAAAAGAAGCGGGAAATTTTGTTGTTATAAAACTAAAAGATGACCGGTTCGTATTCTACGAACACCTGAAACCAGGAAGTATCTGTGTCAGTACCGGGCAGCAGGTTAAGCAGGGCGATGTGATAGGCAAAATTGGGTTTACCGGCCATACAGTTGGGCCGCACCTGCATTTTCATGTTGCAGATTCAGACTCGCCCTTAGGTTCAGAGGGCGTTCCTTTTGAATTTATGCAGTTTGAATTAATCGGCACATATACTGATTTCTCGAAATTTGGAAAAGAAGTTTGGGTTGAAGACAAAAAGATATTGAAAAAAAACGGGCCTTCATCTAACAGTGTGATAGTATTCAATGCAAAGAATACTATCACCAATTGAATTCTTTTAAAGGAGAAGGCTGACATTACGTATAAAATACAGATCAAAAAATATCCACATTAAGTCAGGAAAATTTCAGGTATCAATGTGTCAGAATTCTGTTAAAACACTATTCATAAAATCTTTAGTGAAGTTGGTAAAACATAAAAATACTTCCTGGCAGATACCATTCGGGATAACCCCAATACTGCAGTTCAAACTTGCCGCGATCAGTGAAGCCAATGGGTTACCGCCAGTTTATTTCAAACATAAATAAGTTTTTGCTGATTTAGGAATTGCCGATGGTTTATCTATGCAAACTCGTTTAGTTTTATGTACCGGCATCATACTTAAAGTAATATATCTTCTGAATTTAGTTGACTGGTTGCATTGATTTGCATTCCTATATATTGCTTATAACAAGTATAGCTGAATTGCCGGATAATATGCTATTGCTAAATAACTTTAAACGCATATTTACGTATCACAGGTTTTAATGTCTCTTTCATTTGCATGGATATTAAACGATACTTTTGAAGCAGCTACACATTCAATATGCACAGTCAGCTACGCAAACAAATTACTAAAATGGCGCTTATTACAACGCCTGTAATTGCATTGCTGGTGGCCGTGCCCTTATATACAGTCAGGAGGGAAAATCATTTTAATTTTTTTGTTATATGGATGGTGTATGTAGTACTTACCATAATATCCTGGTACCTGAATATTGCTTTGTTGAGCCGCATAAAAAAACGGTGGATTAATACCTGGATACGTGCTGTAATCAGCTCTGTGATCATGATAGCTTTCGGAACATTGTTATTACAATTCTCCCCATTCCGCAATAACCTGGGCTATCTTTCCAAAACACAGTTGGCGCTTGTGCGTTCTGCTTATATTTTCTCCATCAACTTTATTGTTTTTATATTGCTCGACCTCATTTTTTCTAAAGAAAAACAAATTCAGTTGAATAAAGAGAATGCTGAATTAAAATTTGCCAACCTTGATGCAGAATATATGCTGTTGAAAGAACAGGTAAATCCTCATTTTTTGTATAATGCATTAAATGTCTCAAAGTCACTTATAAAAAAACAACCTGCAGAAGCTGAAAAGTATATTATGCAGTTATCGGATTTTTTGCGTTCATCTGTAAACAATCAACAGAAATCTGCTTCAATTGCAAGCGAGCTGGAACTTGCAGATAAGTTTATTGAATTGCAGCAGTTGCGTTTTTATAATTCTATAATGTTTGCAGTTAATATTGACAGTAAAATGATGGATTTGCATATTCCGTTCTTTACAATCGTTTCTTTGCTGGAAAATGCCATCAAGCATAACCGCTTTGATGAAAAGAATCCTTTGTTGATAAATATTTATACTGAAGATGATGTACTAGTGGTTAGAAATAACCTTCAGCCAAAATTTGTTTTGTCTACATCAAGAACAGGTTTGGCAAACATTAATCAACGCAGTATTTTATTATCAGGTAATGGGATTAATATCATTCAGACTGAACAGGAGTTTTTGGTTAAAATAAAGCCGGCAGCATGAACATACTTATAATAGAAGATGAAAAAATTACTGCTGAAAGTTTGTGCGATTATATTAAAGAACTCAAGCCTTCGTATAATATAACCGGGATAAAAAATTCAGTTGAAGATGCTGTTGCTTTTCTTAGTAGCACACCGGCTGTTGATCTTATTTTTTCAGATATACAATTAAGTGATGGCATCAGTTTCAGCATATTTCAGCAAATACAAACAGATGTGCCGGTTATATTTTGCACAGCCTATGATGAATATATGATGGAAGCATTTTCAACGAATGGCATTGCCTATATTTTAAAGCCTTTTGATATAACCTCCGTAAAGGCGGCCATTGAAAAATTTGAACGGCTCACCAATAAAAACAATATTCAGCTTCGGCAATTATTGGAATATATCAATGCTCCAAAAGAAAAAAATGCGTCATCGGGCATATTAGTGCGACAGAAAGATAAGATCATCCCGGTAAACCTTGCAGACATTGCGATTGTTTACCTGGACCATGGCAATGTAAAGCTTTATACTTTTGACAGGCAAACCTGGTTTGCCGAAGAATCGCTTGAAGATTTTGAAAAACTTAACCTGCCGTATTTTTTCCGGGCCAACAGGCAGGTAATTATAAACAGGAAAGCCGTTAAAGAAGCTGCTCACCATTTCAACCGAAAACTGCTGGTGCACACCACTATTCCTTTCGAAGAACAAATATTAATAAGTAAAGAAAAATCACCGCTCTTTTTAAACTGGCTGGCGACAATTTAACCAGTTACTGTCTGTTTCGTTACGCAATTTGCCTGCCTCACAGTAATTACACTTACATGCCTGCTTTTATATAGTTTGTTTTGTAACAGTAATACAACAGATGAAGATAACGGGCATGATACTTTTGTTAGCGTTTATTGGTTTTAATGCGGTAGCGCAGGATGTACGGCTGGCCAGCGTTGAATACGCCGCTTATTCTGCAACTAAAGTTGAAAACAACAGTAAAAATGAAGTTTCAGCCAGCGAGTTTGGAGCGTTCCTGAATATTCCCGTTATTTTAAAAGATAAACGTACACTGTTTTTTACCAGTCTGCGGTATGCATCTGTTACACCTGCTATTCATTTTGAAGACTCCGCAAAAACTTCAAAAACACTCCAGAAATTTGCGCTGGGTTTAACAGTCATACATAAATGGAACAATAAGTTCACCATCACGTTGAACCTTACACCTACATTGGCATCAGATTTTGCCGGCAGGCTGAGTGGAGATGATTTTTTAATGCAGGGTTCTGCGCTTTTTTCAGATAAGTTCAGCAATACCATTACCGCAGGTGCAGGCCTGGCATATACGACACAATTTGGTAACCCGAGGCTGTTGCCTGTACTGCAGTTTCAATACAGGCAAAACAGGCAATCGCTTATTGCAGTGCTGCCTTCGTTCATCAACTATTTTTACAGCATTACGCCTAACGATAAGCTTCGCATAGGCGCAAGGTTTGGGCCTAATGGCGGCAATTATAATATAAGCGGCAATGATTTTTCAACACCTGCAGCACTCAGCCAGTTTCAATATACAAGGATCAATATTGGCCCGGTGATCAACTACCAGCTTGCAAAATATATTCAGGCAGAAGCTTTTGGCGGGCTTAGCGCCAGGCGCCGGTACAGGTTTGAAGATGTGTATAAAACCGAATACGATTTCGATGCCCGTTCAGGGCCCTTTTTTAACATAGGTATTGTATTGAATGCGGCGAAAGTGAAGGATGAATAGATTTTAGGTCCACGCTGCTGAACAGCTGACATCAAAAATTAAACAGATTAAAAAATAAAAGATGAAACAATCAATAAAACATGCAGTAATGGCAGCGGGTTTCTTATTTGCCTCACTTATCACTTTCGCACAAAAATCAGCAGATGATTTTTCAGGCACATGGAAAACAAACGAAGGAAAAACAGTGATTATCTCAAAAACTGCAAACGGCTTTATTGGCGAGGCGCAAAAAGGCGATAAAAAGTTCACGGTGCTGGATAATATCAACTTCCATAACAATAAATGGACAGCTGCCATCATACGGCCTAAAGATGGTATGGTGGCAGCTTGTGAACTGCTGCTTAATGACAATAAGCTGAATCTTTCAGTGCATAAAGGGCCTTTTTCTAAAAAAATTATATGGACGAAACAATAAGTTTTTTTTAAGCAGCAACAAAGGGCCTGCATATTGCGGGCCTTTTTTATGCAATGTTTCAATTACAATATGTCCGTCTGGTGTATGGTTTTGCCAGCCTCGTCAGGATTCGCGCTAAACGTGGTATAAACCTGCAATAGGTTTGCATCCGCAATAAAGATTATATGCGTGATAAAGATTAAAAAGAAGGTTACACAAAAGTTTTATTTTTTAATGGCAGCGTGTTTAGCGGTTTTAAATGCAAATGCGCAGCAAAATAGCAGCGTGTATATTAAAAGCCTTGAACAGCTTTGGCAAATAGCTAAAGACAGCAACGCCGTTCAAAGAACAGACGCTTTAAAAAAGCAGCAGGCAGAGGCTGATTATAAAGCTGCCAAAAGCTATCTCTACCCGCAGGCTTCGGCAGGATTTAACGGTACAGATAATTTCAAACTATCAACAACACCTGTGCCCGGCGAATTAATAAATGAACCCGGCAAAACCCTTAACATTCAGTTTGGCAAACAATACACTTACAACGCCAACGTTGTGTTAAGCAAAAGCCTGTTTAACTGGCAGCAACAATACCAGGCTAAAATTGCCAAAGAGCATATTGCTTTCAATAGTTCTGCGCAGCAGGCAGATGAGCAAATACTCAAAACACAACTGGCTCAATATTATTTCTCCTGGCAGGTTGCGTATGCATCTGCAAAGATTTCAGAGAAAGATTTGCAACTGGCCGACAATATTGTAGCGCTTACACAGCAAAAATTTCAGCAGTGCAGCATCAGCGCACTGCCGGTTAATAAATCTGTAATTGATAAGAACAGCGTGTTGCAAAACATCTATCAAAACAAAGAGATGATGCAGCAGGCATTTACGAAGATAAAAATACTGTTGGGTCTGTCACCCGATGCGCTTATCAGCATTCAGCCTGTTGATGATTTTGAAACCCTGTACACACAAGGCTTACAGGGTTTGGGGGATGACAAAACTTTGCTGCAATATGCCAATAACATTAATGTTGCAGCATTACAGCTTAAATCAGCAAAGGCAAATACTTATCCCAAATTATCAGCAGAACAATATTTTGGCTTTCAGCAATTCAGAGACAATTTTGGTATGTCGTTCGGGAATGATGCCTGGAAGAATTACAACTATCTTGGCCTTAGCCTGAGTGTGCCCATTTTCACTGGCTTTGCCATAAAGAATAAAATAAAAAGCGCACGCATACAGCACCAGATTGCCGGGCAGCAATACCAGGCAGCCATCTATGAAAGCAAATTGAATGATGAAGCACTACAAAACAGTTACAGCAATTACCTGGGCATTACAGCATCTGCTAAAAACTCATTTGAATTATATGGTAAAAACCTTCAGTTCACCCAACAACAGTTTAATGAAGGCATTGTAAGTGCCGATAATTACCTGGAGGCATTTGAAAATTATCTCGCTGCCGAAAACATTTATCTCAACAATTTATGCAACCTGCTTTTTGTGCAGGCTGCATTCTCAGCAAGAAATTAAACATGAAAAAGTTAACGTATATAACCGCATTTGCAGCCATCGTTTTTAGTGCTTGTAAAGATATTCCTGAAACCAGGCCACAGCGTAAAAACATTATTGATGCTGTGTTTGCAAGCGGTGTAACCACTACTATCAATGAATACAAAATAACAGCTTTCCAGGACGGCTATTTAAAAAGCTCGCTGGTAACTGAAGGCGATAGTGTAAAGGCCGGGCAGTTATTATTTAAGCTGGATGATGCCATTCAACAATCGCAAACAGAAAATGCCCTGGTTAATTACGAATATGCAAAAAATAATGCAAATAGTTATGCGCCGCAGATAGCGCAGTTGCAGGAGCAGATAAACCAGGCTGTTCGGAAAAAGCAAACTGATGTTGCTAACCTTCAGCGGTACGAAAACCTTATTAAAACCAATGCTGTTTCCAAAGCAGATTACGATAATATAAAGCTTATTTATGATAATGATGTATCGGCCATTGCACAATTGCAAAAACAACTTGCCAATCTTAAGCAAAGCCTTGAGCAGGGTGTCGTCATATCAAAAATTGCTTATAAAGTCCAGCAGCAAAACAATCATTATTATAATCTTTCCAGTGCAGGCAGCGGTATTGTTTTAAATATTTATAAGCACAATGGAGACCTTATAAAAAAAGGTGAAACAGTTGCCAGTATTGGTTCCGGAGCCCAAATTGCTAAACTATATATTGATGAAGACGATATTCGCAAAGTTCAGCTTAACCAGCAGGTAATGATTGCTTTGAACACAGATAAAAACACCTTATACCCCGCAGTCATCACCAAAATATATCCTTCATTCAATGAGGGTTCTCAATCATTTATAGCAGAAGCTTCTTTTATTAAAATACCTGCAGGGTTAAAAGACAGTACACAACTGCAGGCCAATATCATTATCAGCGAAAAGAAAAATGCACTCGTTATACCGGGCGTTTATATTTGGGATAGTGACAGTGTGCAGGTGAAAGGCGAAAAAGGCTTACGGGTTGTTAAAACAGGCATAACAACAATGGAATGGACAGAGATAACAGGCGGCCTTAGTGAAAATGATATTCTTCAACTTCCTAAAAAGCAATAACATGGCCAGTGCAGTTAATAACCGTATTTCATACATACACCTTACATCAAGCATCAGGCAAACAATTGTTGCTATGCTGGGCGTTGTTTTTGGCATAAGCATGTATGTGTTTATGACGGGCTTCATGACCGGCGTAAATGATGTGCAAACCGAACTGGCATTTACCTCAATGGCGCATATCAGGATTTATAACGACAGGCCTGCAGACAACACGAATTTGTTAAAACATACCTATCCCAACGATGTAATACATATCAGCCATCCTAAAGTGATAAAATATACAGATGGTATTAAGAATTCGCAGGAAATTATGGACCTGCTGCAGCACCAGCCCGAAATAACCAGTTATACTACGCAGGTAAACATTAATGTTTTTTTTAAAAATGCAGGCAATAAAGTAAACGGTAATATTTCCGGTGTGGATGTATTGAATGAAGACAAGGTTTTTAATATCAGCAAATATGTAGTACAGGGCAACTGGTATAATTTGAAACAAACAAACAACGGCATTATTGTTGGCAGCCAGCTGGCAAAAACCTTAAGCCTGACTATTGGTGATAATGTTAATATACTTACATCAGACGGCGTTAATAAAAACTATAAGGTGATAGCTATTTTTACCACTAACATATCAGGTGTGGATAAATCTAAGGCGTACATTAATATTAATGTTGCCAGGCAGTTGCTGGCCGTTAATGCAGGCTATGTTACCGATGTACAGGTGAATGTAAACGATTATAATAAAACAGAGCCCCTGGCTTCGCGTATTGCGCGGTTTGTACCATACAAAATTGAAACCTGGCAAATGAGCAACCAGCAAATGGAAGCCGGCTCGAGCCTTCGCGACATAATTGCCATAGCAGTATCATTAACCATTTTAATGGTGGCAGGTTTTGGTATTTACAATATTATGAATATGACCATTAATCAAAAAATAAGGGAGATTGCCATATTAAAGGCCATGGGGTTTTCCGGAAAAGATATTACGCAGATATTTCTTACCGAAGCCATTATAATAGGTATTATCGGCGGTTTTGCCGGAATGGGTTTGGGTTACCTTATAGCAAAGCTTATCAATCATGTTCCATTCAAAATTGCCGGCCTTGCAACCTTGCCCATGGCTTACGACCTGAAAAATTATATCATGGCATTTTTGTTCGGCCTTATCACCACATTTATTGCCGGTTATTTGCCGGCAAATAAAGCATCTAAAATAGACCCGGTAAATATTATTAGAGGATAAATTATGCAGGAAGAAATTATGCTGAAAGCGGATAATATCATAAAATATTTTTATGAGCCTGATCAATTTAAAGTGCTGAAAGGTGTCAGCTTTGAAGTGAAGAAAGGAGAGCTCCTGGGATTGATTGGCAAATCCGGAAGCGGCAAATCTACACTGCTGTATGTGCTTTCAACCATGGATACGGATTATGAAGGAAAGCTCACCATTAATAATAATTTGATCACCGGCAAAAAGCAAAACCAATTAGCAGCTTTCCGCAATGAACATATTGGCTTTGTATTCCAGTTTCATTATTTATTGCCAGAGTTTACCGTACTGGAGAACATAATGCTGCCTGCTTTAAAACTCAATAAAAGAACAAAGGAAGAAATTGAAGAAAAAGCATACAGAAACCTTGCCCTGCTTGATCTTAAAGGGCATGCATTGAAAAAAGCGAATAAACTTTCTGGCGGCCAGCAACAGCGTGTAGCCATAGCAAGAGCGCTTATTAACGATCCGGCCGTTATTATGGGTGATGAACCCACCGGTAACCTTGACAGTAAGAATACACAGGTGGTTTTTGACATATTCAGGCAACTGGCAAAGGAGCAGCATCAAACCATCATTACCGTTACCCACGATGATGATTTTGCCAAAAACTGCGACAGGATTGTTGAAATGAAAGATGGGCTGGTAATAGAATAAAAAAATACATAATGCCGCTGTTGGCTTGAACAAAACAAATAACAGATTTAATATATGCGCCTTAAGCCAATAGTTATACTGAGACAGATGGATTGAGTAATGGCTGGTTAAGCTGCCAATTTAACTGCTTCACTGCTTTATAAGAAAATTGATTTCTTTTCATGTCTTTCTTTGCGCTGTGTAAAAAGTATAGAAATCGTTAATAAAAAATAGCGAAAGGAAAGCACCAACTTAATTCCAAATTTCTGTCAGAATATAAGGAGGCAAGGCAATATCAGGTCAATATTTTCCGGATTATATGAAGAATAGCTGGTTGTATAAAGAATAGCTAATGAATTTGGTAGTTGGAAAATTAATTCAAAGAAAAATGGCATCTATGCAAAGACAATGGTTTTTATTGAGCTGCGGGAAGGAAGGTAATTGAAATGTGATGAACATGGAAATAAAATCTACATCAACGAAAAGTATTCATTTAGTGCAAAGGATATACCAGGAAGCCAGGGCCTACCAATATAAGAAAACAGGTTATGGATGGCCTTTCTTCTCAAATCAGATCATTGAAAATGAAATAAGGGAGAAACAGCATTTCACAATACTATACAACAATAAGATTATTGCAGGTGTTTTCACCATCTTAAATATTGAACCGGCAATATGGGAAGATATGAATGGATATGAAGCCATTTATCTGCGGCGGTTGGCAATCAGGGATCAATACAGGGGAAAAAAATTAAGTGCTGCTGTGGTTGAGTGGGCAATAATTGAGGCGAAAAAGCTCAATAAAAAATATATCCGGATAGATTTGGAATCAGGTAATAAAAAATTAATAACCCACTTTCAAACCCTCGGTTTCAAATCAGCCGGAACTAAAGATTTGATACCGGGGAAAGATTTGCCAACGGACTATAATATTATTGAAGTTAATTTACTTGAAATGAAACTGTGAATTAAATTACGCCTGAGCTATGTATGGTATAACATGTTGCTTTCGCAGTAAATTTGCGCAGATCAAAAATACACTCACTGCTGTTCGGTATGAAATTCATCAAGATGACAGGATAAGAAACGCAGCAGTTTAAATGCCGGAAACCAAATAAAATTTACAATGTAATAATTTTGATGTGTTAATGAAGAAATGATAAACCTGAAGAAAAATGCCGGGCAAAAAGAAGAGACAGCAAAGGTGCTTTTGTTATCTGCACTTGCTATAGCATTATTTCTTGCTTTGCCACGACTTGCGATCATCATTTTTCTAAGGTCTCAATCGCATCCTGCTGCAGAAGGGTCAACCTGGTTTGTGTTTTTTTTGAAAACCCTCTACAGTTTTATTATTGCTTTAATACTGCTGTGGGTAAATATCAGCCGGCTGAATATGCGTACGCGTTTGGGCAGTATTAAGATGTCAAAATTTTCATACCGGTTATCTGTTAATATATTTCTGTTCTTTATTATAAGGTTTATAAGTCTTCACCTGGACCTTCATGCTCCACGCCTTGCTGCATCGGAGAAGTTCTACAACTTTGTTTATAACATAAGCCTGGCATTGGAGTTCAGCCTTTGCATACTGCTTTCGGAAATTTATATGCTTGTTGTAAAAAACCAGGATATAAGGCTAAAAAATGAAAAGCTATTAAAGGCTAATGCTGAAACACATTTTGAAGTATTAAAAAACCAGGTGAACCCGCACTTCCTGTTCAATTCGCTGAACACCATTCATGCAATGATCGGCTCAGACAATGAAGCAGCAAAAGTATTTGTGCACGACATGTCGCAGGTATATCGTTATGTATTAAACAGCGCCGGTATGCCACTTATAACACTTACCGAAGAATTAGGATTTGCCAATGCTTATATGAATATGCTGTTAAAGCGTCATTCGGGAAATATACAGGTAGTCATGTCAATTCAGGATGATCTTTTAAGTTACCTGCTGCCGCCCATGTCAGTCCAAACATTGTTTGAAAATGCAGTAAAGCACAATGTGGTGTCCACCAGGTACCCATTGCAAGTAGAGGTAAAAACCAGTGGCAGGCATTTATTTGTAAGTAACACACTACAACCTAAAAAAACAAAAGCCACATCTACAAATATGGGTTTACATAACCTTAATGAAAGGTACAGTTTCATTTGTTCTGAACGGATAGAGATAAACAGGGACAACAACAGGTTTACAGTTTCTCTGCCGCTTATAGGGCCTGCAAAGGATGGGCCTGGTATGAAAAATCAAATCAATATTTAATAAAAACAATTATCATGGATATACTTATAATAGAAGATGAACCAAATGCCTCCAGGCAGCTAAAAGAGATGATACTTTTGCACAGGCCTGAAATTAATATTGTGGCGGAGATAGATAATGTAGATGACAGTATTGCTTATTTTTCTGCAGGCAAAACTGCTGACCTGATGTTTGTTGATATTCATCTTTCAGATGGCCAGGCTTTTGAAATATTTGAATCTGTCAAAATTTTCATACCGGTAATTTTTACAACGGCATACGACAAATATGCCATTAAAGCTTTTGAAGTAAACAGCGTTGATTATTTATTAAAACCGCTGAGCAGTGAAATGGTTGAAAAGGCTATAAACAAGTTTGAAAAACAATCATCCCATAAGAATGAAGCGCTAAGCCGTCAACAAATTCAGAACTTGCAGCAACTACTTTCGGCGAACAATATTTATAAAGAAAATTTCCTGATTCCCTTTAAAGATAAATTGCTGCCTGTGGCCGTGAAAGAATTTGCCTGGTTTGAAATAAAAAACGGTATTGTAGCAGGTAAAACATTCAGCAACGAAACTATATTGCTTGAAGAAAGGTCGCTTGATGAGCTTGCTGAAGTTATTAATCCGGCGGACTTTTACAGGGCAAACCGTCAATACCTCATCCACAAAAAAGCCATTAAAGAAATAAGTCATCATTTCAACAGAAAATTGATTGTGACCATTACGCCCGGTCCGGCTTTGCCCGTGATAATAAGCAGGGAAAGGGTATCGCATTTTAAAGAGTGGATGAGTCGCTAAGCGCTACGGCTCACAACTTCAGGATGTATGGCTTTGCGCAGTGACACGAACACCACAGTATTTATATAAATGAACCCTTATCCCCGACCTGACTTTAAAGTAAGATAAAAGATATTTTTTTATCTTAAGATTCAGAAACGGAAAAGCAAATTTATTATGGAAAAAGCATTGGCTTCAATCAGTATAATTGCAGGACTGATATTTTTATTTGCTGGTTCTCTTAAACTTTTCATTGCAAAGAATAAACTAAAAATATGGGGTGTGAAGGGCCTGGAATTTGTGCCTTCCCTGTTTATCAAACTGTTGGGGTTAGCAGAGATTACAGGGGCTGCAATTACGATATTATCTTTATTTATAACGCTTCCAAATGTAATACTTAAAATATGTTTGGTTGGTTTAGCGCTGCTAATGGTATCGGCAACAATATTTCACATCATGCGAAAAGAGTTTCAAAACGCAAGTATGACATCCATTTTAGTTGTTGCCATTATATGCTTGTTGGTTTTTAAGTAATGATGATTTTTAAATTACATGCCGCAAAAAAAGAAAACCATATAATACATCTATGAACCCCATATTGTACTTTAATTTATTCATTTCCATTGAGGAAATAAGAATATTCAAAATGTTTTCGCTATGCAGATAGTAACTACCACATTAAACGATATTGATTCAGTGAAAGAAATTTATAGTGCGGCAAGACATTACCAACTTCAGCAAACCGGCTATGGATGGCCGGTATTCGCCGATGATTTTATTGAACAAGAAATAAAGGAAAAAAGGCATTTTAAAGTGTTGGATGACGCTGGTGAAATAGCAGGCATTTTCTCAGTGGTGAATGAAGAACCGGTTATATGGGATGACACGGATGGCAAAGAGGCCATTTATTTGCACCGCATGGCCGTGAGCAGCAGGCACAGGGGAAAGCAGATAGCTGCAGAAATGGTTAATTGGGCTAAGAAAAGAGCAATAGAGCAAAATAAGAAATTTGTTCGCATAGATACGTGGTCAGATAATGAAGCTTTAAAATCGTATTACAGGCATCTTGGTTTTGCATTGGTTGGAAAAAAATCCATTTCCTCCGATACAGGATTGCCGGAACACTACGATAACATTGAAGTTAACCTGTTCGAAATAGAATTGAAAGTTCTATGAGCTTAGCAATATTTCACAGGTCTAACAAGAGTTTATGACCGCCTGAATCCTTAATCAGGCTACTTTACTGTTTTTTGTCAAAGGTTTTACCTGCGCTGTTATTTTCTTTGTGTTGTTATGGTATGTTTTGCTAAGTATAGTATGAAAAATATGAGCTCAGCAGTTGGAATAATAGCAACTGTAAAGAGCTGGTTTAACTTTACCTGACAAAAAATGGAGGGCGTGCCTGGCATTCATCTGAAGTACAGGGAAAAAGGGACAATTATCCTCCTTATTAAAAAACCAGACTATTTAAGGCTGCTGAAAATATATAAAGCATTTCCGTATCCAAAAGTGCTATATAAGAGTTAAGATATGAATTTTGAATTAACGATATATGCATGTGTTATCGCTGGTATCACAGGTTACGTTTTGCCAGGCAAATTCAATTTAAAATCGAGTTTTCTTTTTGATATAACGCTATCCCTTTCCGTTATTGTTTCATGCATACGGATAGCAAAAATAATTTTCATTCCACCTTCACAGGATGTTGTGTATAAGTTTATTTCCAATGCGATAATGTATAGCAGTGCAGCATGGTTTTTTCTTTCTGTTTTAAATATTCTTATGTTTAAAAGACAAAGCAGGAGTTTCTGTATGCCAGCGTCTAAAATTTTCCAGTCTTATCTAAAAATGGTTAGTTCCGGTTATCAAAGTGCTTCAATATTCAATTGCGCGCTGTTCATTTTTTATACTATTGGCAAAGCAAAACATTGGCAAGAAATGGAAATGTTTTTTACAAGTTCAGGCCTACCTGTTTTCTTTACCTTTTTTACAGTGGTTCTTGAATGTACAATGGCTTTTATCCTGTTACTGCCATTAAACGCAATTATTCACATATATTCTGCTTTGATTTTACTTTTTGAAATGCTCGGGGCAATTACAGTGCATTTATTTAACAGGGATCCTATTGTTGCTTCTTTCGATGCCCTAAATCAAATAGTGCTAATCGGCATATTACTTTTTTGGAATCTTCAAAAGATACATTTTTCTAAAAAAGAATAGAGTCTAATTAAATCAATTACAGGATCATTTTGCTCTTAAAACCGTAGCTGATTCAACTATGAAAATTGAAATTAAAAAGAAAACTGATTTTAAAAGTGAATATAAAATAACAAGAAAAGATAAATCAACAGAAGTCATTAATCTTGAAATAAAGCCTTATCTTATTAATCATATTTGTCATTTTGCTGTAGAGAAAAATCTCAAGTATTCCAATGGTTTTTGGGGCATGTTATCACATGGATATTGCTTTAAGGAGTTTTTTCGGAAAAACAATCCTTTGGCAAAAGAACTTAGGTTCATTGAGCAAATAGTAGAGCCTGTTCAAAATATATTTTTGGGGTATATTCCAAAGGAGAAGTTCATGTTATTCGTTAATCACCTTGACTACGAGATCAGCGAAAGCTTTTTGGGTAGTTGCGTCTCCGATGTTAAAGATATAGTAGAGAAATGGGAATTATTGTCAGCAGGGGAATGTTTGATGCTTGAATGGGAATTATAAATGAACAAACGCACAGAACATTCGAAAAATATTAGCATGATCATTTTCATTAAATAACTTTCCCCATAATAGCAAGGAAATCCGGCCTCATTGTTTTATCAACCAGAACAAATCTTTAATTGAAAATAGTGGCATAACTAAGCTATAAGAAACTATATTTTAGTTTATAGTTTTCCTCTCCCATCAAAGAAAAAATATTCAATACGCATGGTTTTATAGAACTGCACCTTCGTTATTGCGTAAACTATACAATAGAATCATTGGGTAAACGCAAGCATTAACATTTTCTTTTTAAAAAAAGTGGTTTTAGGTCTTGACTCTCCCCTTAGGTCATACCCTAATTTTGTTAAAGGTATAAATCCAAACGATGAACAACTATTCTGTAAAAAAGCTTTCAAAACTGGCAGGTGTAAGTGTGCGCACCTTACACCTTTATGACAAAATGGGGCTCCTTAAACCATCCGTTCGTACCGAGGCCAGGTACAGGTTGTATGGTGAAAAGGAGTTGTTGCGGTTGCAGCAGATCCTCTTTTACAGGGAGCTTGATTTTCCGCTGAAAGACATCTGTTCCATTCTTGATAATCCTGCATTCGATATCGTGCAGGCACTGGAAGGGCACAAGAAAGCGCTGTTAGGGAAAATTGAGCGCATCAACACATTGGTTGGCACCTTAGACAAAACATTATTAACATTAAAAGACAAAACTATGTTACAGATCGAAGAGTTATACGAAGGTATTCCACAAGACAAAGCGGAAGCCTGGAGAGCGGAGGCTATGACCAGATGGGGCAGGGAAACTATTCTTGAAGCGGAAGAAAACATGCGCAACCTCAAAAGAGAGGAAATGAATTCACTGAAAACCGAGCTGAATGATATTTCGGAAAAACTGACCGCGTTAATGCATGGAGAGCCGGGTAGCTCCGAAGTACAGCAACTGATCGCCCGCCGCTACCAGATCATACTACGCTTTACAGGTGGGCAGATCAAACAGAGTAAACTTGAGTATTTAAGAGGACTGGGAGATCTGTATGTGGCAGATAACCGGTATACGCCGGTGAATGGCATGCCCAGTATGGAACTGGCTCTTTTCCTGAAGGCCGCCACTGAGATTTATGTAAGATCACAGCAATAGTAGTTAGAGGCTGTCAGAATTAAATTGATCAACACAGAAATCGTGCAAACGAAAATGATCCCATCTATCGTTCTATCATAAAAAATGGGCAAATTTAATTTTGAAGCAGCCTCTTTCTTATAAATCACACATCAATCCCTTACACCAGATTATAGTTAAATGCTACCAGTGAATCTTTTTCTGGCAGTTATAAATAAGGGAAGTATTATCCTCAAAAATGAGTTGTTCTTACACTTGCCATTTCAATATTTTCATCTCAACCCCTGATTTTTCCGCTTCCCTGTGTTTGCATTTCCACATTTAATCCTCCATAATTTTCTTTGTGTTGTTTTTCCGGCCGGTATTTGAAAATAAAAAATTTCGTAACCAAATAGTTACACTTATATTTGTAACCGTTTGGTTACATAAATTTATAAAATGAGACGAGACGTTTTCCAGGCTATTTCCGATCCGACAAGAAGAAAAATTATTAACCTGCTTGCAAAGAAAAGCATGAACCTGAATGCTGTTGCAGATAAATTCACAATAAGCAGGCCTGCCATTTCAAAGCACATCAAAATACTTACTGAATGTGGGCTTGTACAAATAAGAGTGGAAGGACGAGAACGCTATTGCGAGGCAAAATTGAAAAAATTAAAACAAGTTTCCGACTGGTCTGATAAGTTTAAAAATTTCTGGGAAGAGAAATTGGATGCACTCGAAAAACATTTGAGTAATACAAATAAAAATTATGAAAAATGAACAATAAAGACTTGGTAGTAGAAAGGCTTCTTCATGCTACAATTGACAGGGTATGGAAAGCAATATCGAAACCGGAAGAACTAAGGCACTGGTTTTTTAACCTTAAGGAATTTAAACCGGAAGTAGGATTTCAATTTAGTTTTACAGCTGGCCATAAGGAACAGGTACAGTATACGCATATAACAGAAGTAATTCCTCTGAAGAGGTTGAGTTACAGTTGGCGGTACGAAGGGTACCCGGGAATTTCAACTGTAATAATTGAATTGCTGGAAAGGAATGAAAGACTTTACTGCGGTTAACCCACAAAGGGATATCGTCCTTCCCGAAAGACAACCCTAATTTCCTGTTCAGCAATTTTGAGGAAGGCTGGGCACAGCTTATTGACAAATCATTAAACAAATATCTAAACATGGAACATTACACAAAAAAATTACAGGTATCGGTTGCTGATGAAAAACTTTTTAAGAGCATTTTAAATATCCCGCTTTGGTGGTCGGAAATGTTTGAAGGTGCTGCAAATCAGCCGGGAGATAGGTTTACGGTTCGTTTTGGTGCTTCGGTTCACAAAACAAGTATTGTTGAAGAAATAATACCCAATCGAAAAATAGCATGGAATGTGGTGGATTCATTTGTTGATATACCTGAACTAAACGACAAGACTGAATGGACAGGTACTAAGATTATATGGGAAGTATTACCTAAAGAAACGGGCTGTGAACTGAAATTTTCACATATAGGCTTAACCCCTGAAGTGGAATGTTATACTATTTGCGAAAACGGATGGAATAATTTTTTACAGAGCTTAATTGCTTACACCACCACAGGCACAGGTATGCCGTATAAAGAATTTGAACAATAATATTCTTTTCAAGCACAGTATCTGATTTTAGCATCCAATCAAAACACATTTTTCATGATATTAATAACCCAGTTGATCTACATTGTAGAAGGAAAAGAAAAAATATTCGACGAGTTTGAAGACATTGCCATTCCTGCAATTCTAAAATATAATGGAAAACTTTTATTGAGAATAAGACCTGCGGCAGATAATTTTATAGAAGCACATATTGAAAAGCCTTATGAAATCCATCTAGTGGAATTCAGAGAGCAACAGGATTTTGAAAATTTCATGAACGACGAAGAACGAAAAAAATACCTGCACTTAAAAGAGCAATCCATAAAAGCATCCGTTTTAATAAAAGGAACGCAACTATGATAAATTATTTAATTATTCCAGGACTTGGAAATTCAGGTCCGGAGCATTGGCAAACATGCTTTGAACAGTTGGGCAGTAATTTTTTAAGAGTGGAACAGCGGGATTGGGAATCACCGGATTGCAACGAATGGATACAAAGTATAGATAGAGGCGTTTCAGGTTTCGACCCGTCAACAGTTGTGGTTGTAGGGCATAGCTTAGGGTGTGCAGCTATTGTTCATTGGGCATACAGGTACAAAAGAAAAATTAAAGGAGCGTTGCTTGTTGCGCCAAGCGATACGGAGGCGCCAAAATATAATTTTCCTGCGACAGGTTTCACTCCTATTCCACTTGATAAAATTGACTTCAAAACAATAGTTGTAGCAAGCGCGAATGATGTTTGGGTTTCGATAGACCGTGCTAAATTATTTGCTGAAAAATGGGGAAGCGAATTTATAAATCTCGGCAAAGCGGGACACATCAATGTAGCGTCAGGCCATACAAACTGGGATGAGGGAATCAAAATATTAAGAACGATTTAATGCGATACCAGCAACTGATAATACAGGCATACAAAAATTTCAACAATAGAAATATTGATGCAGTTTTCGAGAGTATGAAGCCGGATGTAAGCTGGCCCAACGGTTGGGAGGGCGGTCACATTAAAGGCTTTAGCGCAATTCGTGATTATTGGACAAGACAATGGATGGAGCTTGACCCTATAGTTATACCTGTTGCTTTCAGAAATATCGGAAAAAATAAAATAGAAGTTGAGGTTCAGCAAGTCGTTAAAGATAAGACTGGCAAATTATTGTTTGAGGGATTGGTAAAACATACTTATACATTTGAAGGCGGCTTGATCAAAAGCATGAAAATAAAGCAGTCTGAAAATTAAATGCTGTCACACTCAAAGAGGAAGGAGCTAATCAACAACTGGAATTTCAAAAAACCAATTTATATGACTTTTAAAATAATTTTCTTTTCGTTGCTTTTCGCTTCCATAGGGTTGCATAGTTGTAAACCCAGTCAGCAGGCGCACTCATTTATCCCCGAATCCGGTATGTTTAAAGTTGCAATATTCTATCCGAATGGAGAAGGCAAAACCTTTAACATGGACTATTATAAGAACCGGCACATGCCCATGGTTGCTGGTTTTTTAGGTAAGAATCTTAAATTCTATGAAATAGATATGGGTATATCAGGCAGAACGACAAATGACAAAGTACCTTTTATTGCAATCGGCTATTTTTATATAAGTGATGTTTCTGAGTATAATAATGCAATAGCACAAAACAGGGATTCCATTGTAAGCGATTTTAAGAATTACACAAACATTCAACCTGTTATACAAATAAGTGAAATTAAATACTTAGGGCATAATAAAATAAAATAGAAAGTGCTTATTGGCTTATTGCCAGACGATGCAATTACACTTAGGTGGCTGCCAAAAAATAAAATTATCACACAACAAGGCGAAACACAAAATTATCTTTCATACTGCAACAGGCATCATTCGATTTTGCATTTCTGATGATTAAACGGGGTTTTCACATCATGAATGTATTAACTTGACAAATCCTTAAACTTCGGCCAAAAAATTGTCCGCCTCACTGAATAAGTTATTGCCTTATTCCAAGAGTTACAGAAGCTTTGTATCCTTATTCAGATAAAAACTCAATAATGACAAGTATGACATGCTAAACTACTGTGTTATAGATGTATTAGAAGCTTGGAAGTTTTATGCAACCGGCGGTTCAAACTTAAAGGATGACGTTTCACCCTCGTATATGTCAGGTTAGTTGTTAAACCAGTAACCTCAGAAATTAAAATATATCAAAATAATATTCATAAACAATTTAAAAAAATTAAAAATGAGCAAATTTATTTTAAGCCTGTTTGCAATTGGTATGTCAATCGGGCTTCATGCCCAAACAAGGGTGTCTATTCATCGTACTGTAGTTGTCCGTCCGAAAGCTGTTATACGTGTTAATCCTGCTTTGACAATCGTTCCGGCAACGACAGTGGTAAAAACAAGACCTGTCGTTGTATTACCTCCGGCAAGAATAATATTACCGGCAAGAACCCGTTCCGTGTATATCGTCCCCACCCCCGCTATAATAAAAACTACCATTATACATTACCCGGGATAACAAATAGTTGTAAACCAATTGATTCGTATATACACAAACAGTACATCAATAATATACGGATATTGATTCAAATTATCTCTTGATTATTAATTAAAATAAAAAAAATGAAAACAACAATTTTCAGCATAGGTTTCATAGCGTTGATGAACATTCTCAGTTTCAATGCCAATGGCCAAACATTTCAAAACAATCGTATTAACAGGAAGGCTAAAAGACAATCTAATGCACAAAACATTGCCAATTCAAATGCTGCCATTCGCACCAACAATATGGCAACCTATAACATGAATAAAAATAACAGACAGGCTGCTTCTGCAGATGGTGTGTTGACAAAAGATGAAGCGAGGTCTACATATCATACCAACGCCCTGAACAGGCGCAATACGGCTAAGGAAAATACTACAGTTATGAATGAAGCCAGGGAAGCAAACTCAATTAACCGCAGGAATACATACCAGGCAAACAAAGCCAACAGGCAAAACAAATAAGTATTAATCAAATTAAAATCATCTTTATGCATTCATTATTAAAGCAATTCAAAAGGGTTAGTTTCGGTAAGGTATTAATTATAGTATCTTTATTGTTATTCGGTACACAATCTTATGCGCAGCAGGATACTGCTGCAGCGCGAAAACTCACTGACAGGATGCAAACAGAGCTTTCCCTTACAGGCGATCAGTACACACAGGTTTATTCGCTCAATCAAACTTTTATAGGGCAGATGAAAGCTCTCCAATCTTCAGGAGGTGGCCGTTTTTCAAAACTTAAAAAAATGAAATCGCTGGGCGATGAAAGAGACAGCCAGATGAAGAAAATACTTTCTGATGAACAATATCAGAAGTATCTTAAAAACAAGGCCTCAAACAGGGAAAAGATGAAAGAAGCATTGAAAGACAGGAAACAAAACGGCAGGTAAAAATCTGAATTCGGCCTGCTACATAGAACGCAGCATGTTGGTTGAATGCCTGCATCTGCGTTTCTCTTTGTTCTGGTATTATTGATAAGTTGTAAGCTCTGGAAAACAAAGGTTATCACGGTAAGATAATAGCAGTTATTCCTCTTCACAATATTGAAACAATGCTTAATCCAATGACCGGTAGAACAATACAACTTTATTATTATTGTTTTGAGTTTAAAAAAAATGAAATATCAACAGTTGCCAAACCAATACCTTACAGATGGTGAAATTACCAGGTGATAAACAAAAATTGTTAGATAAGATCTTGAATGAGATTAAACTCATCGATGGTGTTGAGGCTGTTGTGCTTGGCGGCTCATATGCTTTAAATATGGCCGATGATGAATCTGACCTTGATATTGGCATTTACTATTCAGAAAACTCCCCTTTTGATATTGGCAAAATAAAACGCATGGCTGAAAAATATGCTCAAAATGAAAAACCAACTGTTACTGGGTTTTATGAATGGGGACCCTGGGTGAATGGTGGCGCGTGGATAAATACAGCAAATGGGAAAGTGGATCTTTTGTATAAAAACATTGATCAGGTTAGAACAACAATAGGCAATGCACACAAAGGCATCTGGGAGAATCATTTTGAACAGCAGCCGCCTTACGGATTTTCTTCTGTTATTTTCCTTGCAGAGACACATTACTGCATTCCTCTCTATGATCCAAATAGTGACATCGAAAAACTAAAGGAGAGCGTTAAAAAGTATCCGCTGAAGTTAAAGCAAACCGTACTCAATGATTCACTATGGTCTGCCGAGTTTACAATTTGGCAAGCGGAAAAATTTGCAGTGAAAAGTGATGTATATAATACCATCGGTTGTATAGTACGTGCTGTAAAGAATATTGTAACTGCCCTTTTTTCTATAAATGAAATTTACCCAATGGGCGATAAGAGAGCAATAGACATTCTGGAACGGGCAACAATTAAGCCTGATAATCTGAATCATAAAATCAATGCCATTTTATGTTGTGAGCAGGACAACATGATTCATAATGTATTGTTGCTAAAAACAATTTTTAATGAGATAGTTGCAGTTACAAAAGGAGCATACAACCCCTTTTATAAACTTTGATTCATGGTGCAATATGGCAGAGCAACGAAAAACACATCAGCACCAGGTTGTCTTACGGACTTATTGCCGGGTCGGACAATCAATTCACACAATTACAACTAACATTCATTGCCACGGACCAAAACCTGGCGATAAACAATGCATGAAAAAATGAAGTACAAATTGCTATTTGCAGTATTATGTACTCTTGCTGACACACTTTTTGGGCAAAGCAAATACACTTTTCAACTAAGTGCAGAAGGATTTGAATATATTGAAGTTGTTAAAGGCAAGGATAATGGAAAGCTTCCACTATTAATTGCATTTCATTATTCTGGCGGAAACCCAATAGAAACTATTGCAGATTATGATAGTATTAAAAAGCCAACCAGAATAATTATTCCAAAAGGAAACTATAGAAAAAGGAACGGATTCTCATATTACCCTGCGGACTATTACCAAAAAGATAGTTTAACACAATTCACGCTTTCACAAATAACTATTGACAGTATTGCCAAATTTGTGCAGTTCATTGAAAAAACGTATAAACAAAAAGCGATTGTTAGTGGGATCTCACAAGGCGGAGATATAGCATTTTTCCTTGCGGTATATTATCCGGAATTGTGCAGGGCTGCGTTTCCTTTTGCAGCCGTTATTCATTATAACAGCATCCGGGAACTAAAAAATAAACCCGCAAAGAAAAGGATACCAATTTATATATTTCAGGGCGAAAGTGACAAAATCGTTTCTGTTTTCGCCACAAGAAAAAAAGTTGAAGAAATAGGAAACAAGTTGCAAATAAAATTATATACATATCCAAATGTTGGCCACGACATCTCCCAACAAATGAAAATCGACTATTCTGAAATTATTGACAAAATGAATAACTTAGAATAACTAATATATATGGAGCAAGCGTATAATTCGGCGCCCTAACGATTATCACAGTTCCTCTAATTATGTCAATGCTATCTGGCTTTTTCACACTTGTCTATTTTCCTTTATTGCATACAATAATAACGCAGTACCACAAAATGCAAGGGACTCTAAAGAGCTGACAATATAGATTTCGTCTTTATATAGTCTGAAAAAAAACGCATGCAGATCTAATAAAATCAACCACAGGAAAAGTATTAATGCTAACCATAAGGACATTTGGCTTTTCAATATGTTTAAGCCTATAAAAATACCTGCACCCAGCAACACAGTTCCGGAAAGATATATCCAAAGAGATTTTAATGGAATCCATTGTGGAATTAAAGATCTGATCAAATCGCTATAAACAAAATGATCCAACCCGAATAGAACTAACATAAGAGAAAATATACATTTGCCAACAGGCATAATTTTTTCCATGGGTTTCAATCTTCCATTAATCTTTCTATCATACGGTTGATTAACAATCAGGAAAGCACCCGCAATCAAGGCAGTTAACCTAATCGAATTAGCCCAAACATCTAATATATCTGGGCGATATTTTAACCTGTTGGGTAAAAGGCCCAAAAGAAAATACAACATCAATTCAGCGGATAGAAAAGCAGCATAAACATTCCGTCTTTTATTTAGAATGATATCGAGACCCGCTAGCACGAATGATAAGCCCAATACTATTGACAATACCGTAAAATCTACTGTTGGAGGTACAGGTAAGAAAACAGGTCTGAAGGCAGGCCAGAGAAAATAAATTATACCCAATCCAATAATAGCGAGAACAAATTTTAAGCTGCTAACTGCCGCATATTTATTCATTATAGCGTCGTTATATTTTTTAAAAGTTAGATGTTAGCGAACCGGGCGGTATAAAAAAAGCAATCATTTAATTAACCTTTACCTAATGATAAAGAAATATGACCCAATAGCCCATTTAGCTATTGCAGATTGATAAAAATCGCAATGGAATTAATACGCTCAATTACTTCAATCCCTGTATCTGCTAAATACAAAATCATGATCAACTTGTTTTTGATGGCATTTAAAGCATGTTGTTCGTGCATTACCCAAGGTTACTACCTTCCTTAAGTTTTTGTCGCCCTTATCAAATTCTTCGAATCCCCATCCACCGTTAGCCGCATATTGGGCAGTACTTTTTATCATCACGTCAATATATTGCCGTTGTCCTTCAAAAAGAGATGTGTTGCTATCTACCGCGGTGATAAAGTCTGCAACAATAACAGCACCCTCTGGAAATTTTCCCGTTTTATATCCATCCATCGCTTTGCTATTGGCATATATATGGTGATATGTCCCGCTTTTATTGCCCACAGAATTGGATAGAGCCACTTTAGATTTTACGTGTGTCCAGTTTCTATAACCTGTGGGATAAGGTACTTTTTCAGTCGGGTCCGTTCTCGTTGAAAATGCAGTTAGAATAACAAGCGACAGACAGAGAGCAAATAAAATATTGTTCTTTTTCATGATTTTATTAAGTTTTATAATTGTTATTATTAAATCGTTGCACGGTAGGTGCGGATTGAAGTATAGCACTATCTTAATTAATTACTGAACCGGATGCAGCACAGCAGTTTATAAAAGGTTTATCTCCTGGAATTTCAATTAAAATTTAAGCCTAAAATCAACACCAAAGGAAATATTGGGTGTGAGCATGTGCGAAGGATATTTGGAGAACATTTTTTCCAGGTTCTTCTCCGAATAAGTAAAACTTCTCAAAGCCATAAAATCGATACGATAAATAATGTCAAGGTGTTTATAGTGAGTTCGCATATCCACTCCAACAGGTATTTGCCAATAGTTAAGCAGTCTTCTGTCAACAGCTGAAAAATTTACATCATAGGACATGTTTGATGGGCGGAAAAACACTGCAAAATCAGACTTTTCATTTTTTATATAGCGAAAACTAATATTGTAAGCCAGCCCCGGAGCTTGGTCAGGCGCATCGATATTTAATTTATATTTTTTACCCATTTGCCAATTTGCCGTTATCAATGGCCAGGGCAATGGTTTACCAAAGCTATTGTGCACCATAATTCCTGTTCCTAAGGAGAACTTATCAGAAAATGTTTTTATCCAAAGCAACCCTGCAAACACAAACAAATCATTCCCATCAATTTTAATATAATCGGAATTCATGCCTATTGTCATTAGCCCCATAAATGCCCAGCTATTTTTAAGCGTTTGCAATCTCTTTAACGTTAATGAACTGGCATTAAGAGAAGAAGGGAATGCTTTATCAATATATCCGGTATTGTCTAACAATAGATGATCGGTATTTATGGTAGCGCTCCACATTTTAATCGAATTGTTACTGCTATCAAACTTTGTAGACAAATTAAAATTTATTGCTAAATTGAATCGTGATTGAAGGGTTTTGGCTGGTGTTTTCGTATGTCCTTTTGTATATTGCAAATCAGTAGCATCAGGCATTAAGTAATGTGAATTTGGTGTAAGCTCAGTATTCATCCTTAAATCTGTTATTTTGATTTGAGCGAATGATGCAGAATAGATAAGCAAAAATATAAGCCCGAAAAAAAATTTCTTCATCTTGTGATTTTTCAACAAAAATATTTTCAATGACTTTCGATGGCTTATATATGAGGGAGTTTGGCTTATACTTAAGGGAGTTTTGTTCGAACAATGAATCTATATCTTACAAGGCCAAGCAAAAGCAATCATCGTAAATCAACAAAAGCAATCACTTTAAAACATGTCTATCAAATCAGGCAACGGGCTTACTTTACATTCAGCCATTTCGGAAAATTTCCTTGAAAGCGACGATGTGATTTTAGACTGGCGCGAGGAAATAAACACAATTTCATTTCCGTTTGCAGATATAACAACTAAAGAATGGTGCTTTGACGGTATTCGTGTAGCCCATTCTGATTGGACTTTCCATCAAATGGAAAAAATTAACTATCACGGGGAGGTTAAAAACGAAGTAGTGACTTTATTTTTTAATTTAAATGGGGTTGTACGAACATCACATATGGGGCCGTTTCAACCGGAAAATTTCGAACTTGGCAATTACCAACATAATTTGTTTTACTCCTCTAGTAGTAATGGCAGCTTTGAAAGTAAGGAAAAACACTTAAGCACCTTTATGATTCAATTTGCCTTGCCCGCTTTTTTAAGGATAACCAAAAATTCAAACAGGGTGCTTGACCAGTTTGCCCAGAAAATAATTGAAAGAAAACCAATAGCATTGGCTAAAAACAATCTCCTCTTAACAAGTGAAATGTATGATGCTATCAATAGTATTTTGAAATGTAGATACGAAAATGGCTTAAAACGTATGTATTACTTGTCGAAATGTGTAGAGTTATTGGTTCTTCAGGCAGACGCATTCGACAAATTGGAACATAATAAGAGTTTTGCAATAAAGAACAGCTATGACACCGAGTGTATTTATTATGCTAAAGATTATCTTTTACAAAACATAACCAATCCACCTTCTTTGATCCAATTATCTAAAATCTGCGGGCTGAATGAATTTAAACTTAAAAAAGGATTCAAAGAAGTTTTTGGACAAACGGTATTTGGATTCTTATCAGACAAAAGACTGGAGCTTAGTAGGATGGACTTATTGGAAACTATGAAACCAATCTCTGAAATAGCTTATGAACTTGGATATTCTTCGCCGCAGCACTTTAGTATGGCATTCAAGAAAAAATTTGGGATATCTCCTAACACGCTAACTAAAAAAACAACAGAACGTATAAAGTAAACCCATAAGTGTATTTTTCTTATGGGTTTATAACCATATGGGTGTCCGCTATACATAATTTCTGATTGCCTAATGTAAAGATGAATGGAAATCTTTTATAGCTTCCCCGATTTCCGTGGGAGAATCCTCCTGCAAATAGTGTATGCCTTTTACAGTAACCTCTTTCTGATTCCGCCAGGTACGTGCAAAATCCAGATTACGCCCGTGCAGCAATGCGCCCGGTTCAGCTACAATCAATAGTTTTGGAATAGCTGAGCTTGCAAGCCATTGACCATATTGATCAACAATGGCAGCAATATCTGCGGGCTCTCCTTCTATTGGAAGATCCCGCGCTAAATCTAAAGTCGTTTTGCGGCTAACTCTATTTATAAATGGTAGTCTGTATACGTTCATTTCTTCCGGTGTGAGCTGTCTGATGATGCTTTTCGGCAGAACTGTTTCCACAAAGAAATTTTGCTCACAGGCTAGATCTTCACCTGCTTCAGATTTCAGCATTCTGAATATTTTATCTCGTCCAACCGGGAAATCCGACCAAACCCTTGGCTGTACTATGGCTTCCATGTAAACAATTGCTTTGACCTTATCCGGGTTTTTATAAGCCCAATGAAAGCCAAGGGCAGATCCCCAATCATGCAATACAAGTGTAACCTGATCCTCAAACACCATCTGGTTAAACCATTCATTTAAGTACTTAAAATGGTCATGGAACCCATGATGTTCGCCTGAAGATCTTCCCGATCTTCCCATTCCGACCAGATCGGGCGCAAGGCACCATGCTGTATCCCTGACAATGGGAATAATATTCCGCCATAGAAAAGAGGACGTGGGGTTTCCATGAAGAAAGATCACAGGGCTTCCACTCCCTGATTCTATAAAGCTAATGCTGCTGTCCAGGATATCTAACGACTTCCGGCAGATACCCATATCTGCTAATGTTGAATTGTCCATAACAATTTTTTTAACTTTTATTCAAAACAAAACTATAGAAGCTTTGTACTATTGTAGTAGTACAAAACAATAAATTTAAGTAGCACAGATGGATATTTTTAAGTCTCTCCTTCAAATTGATCGTACCGGTAGCAGGACAATCTCATTACAGTTGTCTAATGGAATTTTAGGGTTAATTCAAAGAGGATATATACAGCCTAAAGACAGGGTCCCTTCGGTAAGAAAAATGGCAGAAGCATTAAAAATTCATCCTAAAACTGTTGTTGCGGCCTATGAAGACCTGGTCGCGCAGAACTGGTTGGAAACTGTTCCCAGAAAAGGCATTTATGTATCGTCCGTTCTGCCCGTTATTCAACCTGTCCAGCCATTTTCCAAGGATCAAAAGCCGGACAAAGGCCGGCTATATAAGAGTTCAGCAGATGTTATGGTAACAACGCGGAACAGTATCCCGCAAATACTGATTGACGATGGATTCCCAGATAATCGGCTGGCGCCCTGGGAAATAATTATGAGGGATTACCGTCGCTTGAAAACTAAGAAACACGCTATACAAGCTTCCATATACGGCGATCCTGCAGGCTGTGAAATATTCCGTAGCGAATTAAGCCGTTATCTGCGGGAAACCCGTGCAATCCCTGTTGGTCCCGAACAGTTATGTATTACCCGGGGAGCGCAGATGGCGCTTTATTTATTGTGCCGGATTTTGGTAAAAAATGGGGCTAAAGTTATTGTTGCAGATCCTAATTATACACTGGCGAACAATGTACTGGAAGAATGCGGTGCTATGCTCATTCATGTACCGGTAGAACAGGACGGTATTGACGTGGCAAAAATTGCAGAAATATGCAATAAGGAAAAAATTGACGGCATATACATCATACCACATCATCACCATCCCACAACGGCATGCCTTTCACCACAAAAGAGAATTGCCTTGTTAGACATATGTGAAGAACATAAGCTTTTTATCATAGAAGACGACTACGATTACGATTATCACTATGACAGCAGCCCGGTATTGCCCCTGGCAAGCTTTGCGAAAAGCAGTAGTATTTTTTACATTGGTTCTCTTTCAAAAGTAATATCCAACTCACTCCGGCTGGGATTCATCTTTTGTAAGGCTGATATAAAACATGAAGTGGTCAGGTTGCGCCGTTTAATTGATCTCAGGGGTGATACATTCTTAGAACTGGCCATGGCCGAGTTTTTCAGAAATGGAGATATCGAACGCCATCTCAAACGCACAACAAAAATATATAAAGAGAGGCGCGACCTGATGTATAACTGGCTAAATGGTGAATTGGGTAATTATTTATCTGTTCAAAAACCCAAAGGAGGCATGGCTTTTTGGGTAAAATTCGATGACTGCATTGATCTGCCCGGGCTTTCTGAAAAAGCTATACGAAAAGGGTTAGGGATAAGTAACGGTTTTTTTTACAATAGGCACGTCAACCTAAATTCTATCAGGATGGGCTTTGCTTCAAAGAATCTGTCCGAAATCGATCAATGCGGCGGGATATTGGTTTCACTCCTGAAAAAAACATAATAATCGTATAACAGGTTAATAAGAGCTCACTGGTTTTTATTGTAGATATAATCATTTGTTTTCCCCGGAACTCTGAAGGAAACAACGTAATACGGGTACATGCTATATCAATTTCGGACTTAAAATCTGTTTAACCCCTTTTTTTCCTGCTTCGCTGTTTTTGTAATTGTAGTAACTATCGTAATGTTCTTCCTTTGAATAAAGTCTTTTTCGTTCATTATTTTATGAAATATATCCAGCTCTTTATTGCATTGGCATTGATGCTTGGCTGCACCTTATCAAGGAAAAATAGAAATGTTTATGGTGGCGGATGGTCTGCTGTTCATTCGGATTCCCGGAATTCAGATTACAGTGAAGCAAAAGGTGGACACAAGGTTTCACTGATATGGCATAAAAAATTTGACGGTACCATTAACCTGGGCCCTTCCGCTGATACCAGGGGACGCGTTTATGTGACTACGAGCGGTCCCGGCTGCCACCTCTTTGCCCTTGATGCACGCAACGGCAACGAACTCTGGTGCACTGATAAGATAAATAAATTTGCTGTTGCGTCATCCGTCCTGATCGATAACAGGAACCGGCTTTTTATAGCCGATGATTCCGCGATGCATGCTTTTGATGATAGCGGTAATTTACTTTGGAGAAAGCCTATTAAAGGATTTCCATTGTCAGCCCAGTTCACCCATACCGGAAAGCTGCTGTTTATCACTCATGTTGGTAATGTTTATGTACTCGATAGAGGAACGGGGGCTGCGTTGATAGATGGCCAGCCGCTTTCTTCCCATCTATTACGCGGGAATGATTTTGATCCCATTGCTTGTATGAAAGGTACGGAAGATTGTCCCTGTGCTAATACGCTTGCATATGACACCCGTTCCGGAACTTTCTTTTTTACATACTGGCAGCCCGGTACTTCCAATGCGTCGTTGTGGGCTATGAAATATGCAGAGCAAAACAATAAGGCTTTGGTTACTAAACTTTGGGAAAATAATGAATTGCCCGGGGGAAGCGCCACCAGCCCGGATATATCAGCAGATGGGAAGAAAGTTTATATAAATGATAACACCGGGCATCTTTATGCTTTAAACAGCACAACCGGGCAAATAGTCTGGCAATACAACCTGGGTTACAACCCGGGAGGAAGTCAGTCAACATCACCCGGTGGATATATCATTCCGTCTGGTGCTAATGGCGCCGGGTTAATTTGTCTGAAAGACGAAGGTAATTCAGCACGGCTGGTCTGGCATGCTGATAGTTTGATTAACAAAGGCATAGCTACTCAAACAGCCGGACATCTGGCATACGCTACTGTAACATCAGAAAACGGAAGGTTTTATAACGACCTGCTGGTAATGGATGTACGAAATGGCAGAATACTGGATAAGCATCCACTTCCCGGTAAATCTTATTTTACTGTTGGTACTACCATTGGACCCGAAGGAAATATATATATCCCTTCATTTAATGGTCATCTTTATGCCTTCAAAGGTAAAAAGTGAAAAAGAGCTCTCATTGCTGTGATTGAAAATGAAAAGAAAAGTAAGAAAATAATTGATGGATAAGTCCTGTCAGGCCGGCTCAATGCTGCAAATAACCACTAAACACATTAGTTATGTTTAGGAGTCAGTCTAAAAGTTTTATAGCCCTGTTTGATTTTTTGCGCAGTGTATATTATGCGCCGCACTTTGTTTGTGTTTTATAATTTTGCCTGATGAGAATGACAGTAATGTTATAATATCCTTTCAGCTTAGCTCCTAGCAATTCGCTAATATTTTTATATTAAGCAAGTGCATTCTTGTTTCCAATTTTTTCAATCATAATCAAATTCTTGCTCAGTAGGTAGTTACTGAGCATATAATTATTTAATCAGAATTTATGTCAGAATTTTTAAATCCTAACGAAATAGAACAATTCGTTCAAAATGGTTTTATTCGAATTGACGATGCTTTTTCAAAAGAAATTTCTAATGCAGTTTTAGATATTCTTTGGAATGATCTTCCTTGTGATAGATTTAATCCTTCAACCTGGATTGAACCTGTAATTCGTTTGGGAATATATGCCGGTGAACCTTTTGTCAATTCCGTAAACACTCCAAAGTTACATTCTGCTTTTAACCAGTTAATTGGTCAAGACAAATGGATTCCATGCAAAAGTGTAGGAACATTTCCTGTAAGATTTCCATCCAGTGAACAGCCAAATGATATCGGTAAACATGTAGACGCGAGTTTTCCCGGAAATGAGCCAAATAATTTTTTTGAATGGCGTGTTAATGTTAAATCGAAAGGACGAGCGCTATTGATGCTGGTTTTATATTCCAATGTCAGCCAAAATGATGCGCCAACGGCTATTTATGAAGGTTCTCATATAGATGTTGCAAAGCTATTGTCTAAAGAAGGAAATAAGGGTTTTTCTTTTATGGAACTTGCGGGCAAGTTAGCGGAGTTACCAAAAAGAAAAGATGTCTATGCAACCGGGGAAGCAGGTACAGTTTATTTATGTCATCCGTTTTTGGTTCATTCAGCTCAACCTCACAAGGGACTTACTCCTAAATTTATGGCACAACCGCCTTTATTGTTAAGGGGGGAATTATCTATTTCAAATTCTGATGGCGATCATTCACCAGTTGAAAGAGCTATTCGTTTAGGAATAGATTAGTTATAGAAGTACTCATTTTGAAAGAGATTGCATTGTAGCAGTCTCTTTCTTTAAACTGTATGTGTCTTGTATTCCAGCCAGTGGTTTGGTATTGCTCACAGAATTTTCATGTGTCATTTTACAAGTCTGACTAACGCAATATGTAGTTTAAGTTTGTGATGGATTTAAACCCGGGCCATCGCCAGTGATTTCAAATTTATGATTGGCTTTTGATCTAAGAACAGGTATTATGTTGGGAGTGCATAAGGTTATTTCTAAAAACCATATTCTATTTTGTGGTTGACTTCAACGCTTTGCGGTATATAGTTGCTTCTCTGCCGACAGTAAGTCCTTAATATTTCCGTTGTATCACCAGGCAAAAATTGCCGCTTAGCAAACCAATGCGTAATGCCATTTGCATTAAGGTGGTTACAGATACTGACTTTTGCAGGTCGGCTCGCCCTTTGGCAAGTCTCCTTATTAGTTGCAGTTCTTAGTCAAAATCTACTTCAACTCCTGTGGATCGCTCTTTCATAAATTCAGGAATGTCCCATTTAGCTTTAGGGTCTTTGTAGTCTGTCTCGTCCGCAGACGGGTCATCCGTCGGGTCATACGCAATATTTTGATTGGTGTAAAATCCCGTTCGGAAATTGTCAATAATCTTTGTTATTAGCTCAAAGACATCACCGTCAAAACTAGCTTCTTCTTTTGTCGAGAATCTGGTATAGTAAGATGGTTGTGAACGTCAGAAAATCATTTTTGCTGTAGCTGAGTCGCAAAGAGAACTGTTAATAATCCAGCTTAATACTTCAGTGCCGTCGTCCCAGTTGTAAATACTTGTGATATAGTGATACTCCAAAGAGTTATCAATTGTCTCGAAAAAACTTTGGAAAGGTGGAGCATGTACCAGTTAAAGAGACACCTATTACCCTGGTTATACTGGCACAAGATATTGCCTGGGAAAATGTAGCATACAATGGGGTTTAACAAACCTTAAAAGAGGGTCACATATGACGTGCCCCAGTATCAATGGATTCAGAAAACTCGGGGGAAAGTAAGATGTTTAAATCTTGTGTTAGGACTTCTTTTGCTTCAACTTTACAAAAACACCTTGCTAATATTAATTCGTTGACAAACAATGGTTAAGAAAAAGCATTATTTTCCGATAATATTAGTTCACTTTCTTAATCTTAGATATTTTATTTCAAAATATTGTATCTGATATGCGTCACGACACTGGTTCCGCTTATTTCTGTCGGTTCAAGTTTGAGATCAGGTAGGCCTTCAAAAAGCCGGGTTCCTGCGCCGACAGTCACAGGAACTATATGCAACCATAATTCATCAATGGATCCCGCCGCCAAATACTGATTAATCGTATTGGCTCCGCCCATGATCTTTACATTTCCATGTCCTGCCGCTTCCTTCGCCTTACTCAACGCCGATTCGATGCCATCTGTCACAAAGTAGAATGTCGTTCCGCCTTTCATTTCTATGGGTTCCCGCGCTGTATGTGAGAGTACGAAAACCGGAGCGTGATATGGAGGATTGTCACCCCACCAACCTTTCCATTCCGGCTTGCCTCGCCTGTCTTGAGGACCAAACATATTATTACCCATAATAAACGCACCTGCATCAAGAATGGCGTCTATTTCTTTTTTATGTTTATGTTTTTCGGGCTCTTCAAACATCCAGCGGTCGAGCAAGTCTGAATCGAAATTGTCGCCAAATGGTTTATCGAAACCTTGATTGAGGCCTGCGCCGAATCCATCAAGAGTAATAGTGAGTCCGGAAGTAACTTTTGTCTTAGCCATATTGTTATTTGTATGAGTTTTTGAATTGGAGCGATGCTATTGCAATGTCCTTTCACTCATATTTTATCTGTCAGTAATATTGCAGCCTATCAGATTTTTTCCTATGCAACAGTTATGGGATTAAGCTCCAACTGTGCCTGTTTTCACTTCTCCGGAACGCTTGTAATGAACGAATATGACACCGTTTTTTGTAATCAAACTGTCTATTAGTTTGAATGCCGCCGGAATAGTGCCTTTGTCAAACAAATGCTTGCCGGTTGGTAGTGTAATGGGAAAAATCATCAAAAAGAGTTCATCAACAAGATCATGCTCGAAGAGTGTCTGCGCAAGATCGCCGCTCCCATGAACTTTTATTTCATCACCTTCCCCTTCTTTTAGCTTTTTTATATCATCTGAATCTTTTAGGAAAACGGAATTATTCCAGTCGGAGTTTTCGAGTGTCCTGCTAACACAGTATTTGGTAACCTGATTGATGCCGGGCCACGTCTCTTCATGTGTTGGCCAGTAAGAGGCAAAAATGTCAAATGTTTTCCGGCCTAAAAGAATATCTGTCGACTTCATCCATTTTTGCATAAACTCATTTGCTTCATCATCAATTTCTGCAAAATAGGGTGCTACCCAGCCGCCATATTTAAAGTCACTTGAAGTGTCTTCCTCTGGCCCTCCTGGTGCTTGCATGATACCATTAAGGGTAATAAACTCCTGGACAATGATCTTTCTCATTTGATTGTGTTTTATTGGTTAATTGGAATAGTTGCTGTATTGATTTCATTGAATAGTCGAAGCTTTTGCAAGCATCTTTTAATAGCGGATACTGTTAGTCTAAAAAACTATCGAGGTATCCTAATGCGGTTTTCGTGTCCATCATCAGGCTTACTTGCCCTCACCAGGGAACAATAGCCGATTGTGATTTCCGATTAGCAATATTGCTTTAAGTGTATCCACTTTGAAAAAAAATTTCGTAAACTTCATAAACGATAGTTTGAATTTATTGACCATGCAAAGATGGAAGCCTTTTGAACATCTCGTGCTGTGTAAACACGTCAACTTAAGAGAGAAATTGCGACAACCGTTCTAATCAATATCGCATGCTTTACTTTACATTTATGTATTAACTCTCCTGGTGTATCAGACTTCATGATCCAATCTATTAATGTATTGCAGGGAAGGATACAGCATGTAGTAAATCATCTGAAAACGAGCTGTTTCATCATAATTTCCCGCCGAAAGCACAATTATAATTATAATAGCAAAATTTACTCAATATTGTAATCAAATAATATCTTTGAGTTATATAAAATCATTCAGGTTCGTTGCGAACAAAAAGGTGAACTAAGAAAGCTAATCCTTGCAATGATTTGAGAAATAGCTGGTTAAAAACTTTTGGTGCGTTCAGTCCACCCGACGAAAATAGAGCTGTAAATTATTGATTATAACTAATTAATTGATTTGCAGCTCTATTTATTATTCAAATTCAACTGATACCCGAATAAACCTAAACGATACTAACTTTATATTTCACATAGCTTGACCAATACTTTTTGCGGGTTTCTTAGTTTTCATGGAGCACGTTTGGTTTAATCGTTAAAACATCAATCTAATAACCATCTTAAAAAAGACGACACCATCTTTTATTATTCATACACACTAAAAAAATAAAAACTTATATTTAGATAAACAGTAACAAATGAAGTACTTATTAATCCTTGTTAATTGCGCCGTCTCATTAATCGGCAAAGTGCAACCCAAAAAAGCAAATGCAATTATAGTTAAGGGCGTTACTTACAAAGAAGCTATAAACGCTTTGCTCACCGCTGAAGGAAATATTGCTTGATGGCATAAGTATGCTTTCAACAAATCATGCAAAAATGGGTGAAACGGCTGCAAAACTTATTCTTGAAAACAGGCAGGAGAAAATTAAAAATCCATTTACTTTAATTCTTCGTAAATCTTTATAGTCGCTAATTAATCACGTAAATGATAATGAAACTGATTGCTTTCTTTTTTTTGTTGCTGCTGGTTAGCTGTAATACCAATCAGCCTGCATTATTTGTACAACGCCCTGCTTCATACACAGGCATTGAGTTTAATAATAAAGTGGCTGAAAACGATTCCGTCAACCCGCTTGACCTTGAATTTATGTACAATGGGGGCGGCGTTGCCGTTGGTGATTTTAACAAAGATGGACTGCCTGATCTTTATTTTACCGCGAGCACTACATCAAACAGGCTATATCTTAACCGTGGCAATTTCAAATTTAAAGATGTAACAACTGAAGCAAAAGTTGGCGGCGCCGGTGAATGGAGCAATGCGGCTTCCGTAGTTGATATCAACAACGACGGGCTTGAAGACATTTACGTGAGTACAACAATCAAATCAGCACCACAGCAAAGAAAAAACCTTTTCTATATTAACCAGGGTATAAACAGCAGGGGTGTTCCGGTTTTTAACGAAATGGCAGAAGAATATGGCCTGGCAGATACAAGCTGGAGTGTACAGGCCGCCTTTTTTGATTATGATAATGATGGTGATCTTGATATGTACCTGGTAACAACAAGGCTGGCAAACAGAGAAAGCACAGCTTTTAATTCAAATATTGTAAAAATAGATAGCAGCGATATAGACAAACTGTACAGAAACGATTGGAATCCTGTTTTAAAACATCCGGTATTTACCAATGTTTCAAAAGAGGCAGGCATTAATGAACCTGGCTTTGGATTGGGGATAAACATTGCAGATATTAATAACGATGGATGGAAGGATGTGTATGTAACGAATGACTTTTTGGGCAGTGATCATTTATGGATCAATAATAAGAACGGAACATTCACAGATAAAGTAAAACGGTATTTTAAGCACACCTCTCAAAATGCAATGGGCAATGATATAGCTGATATAAATAATGATGGTTTACCGGATATAATTTCAGTTGACATGAATCCTGAAGATAATTTCCGAAAGAAAAAAAACATGAATACTTCTAATTATTTCGTTTCTCAGAATATGATGAACCTGGGTTTCGAACTGCAGTATGTACGAAACACGTTGCAGCTAAATATGGGGCCGTATTTATTAAATAATGACTCTGTTGCCGAACCTGTTTTTGCCGATATAAGTTTTTGTGCCGGTGTTGCGCAAACAGATTGGAGTTGGAACGCATCTTTAGCGGATTTTGATAATGATGGTTACAGGGACCTTATCATAACAAACGGTTATCCAAGGGATGTTACCGATCATGATTTTGCAGTATTCAGGAATAATGCCTCCAAACTTATGTCGAAAAAGGAACTCATCAGGCAAATACCCCAGATAAAAATCCCCAATTATGCTTTCAGAAACAAAGGCGATTTAAGATTTGACGATGTAACAAAAGCATGGGGCTTTAGCAAGCCTTCTTTTTCAAGTGGCGCTGTTGCGGTTGATCTTGATAATGACGGCGATCTTGATTATGTTATCAACAACATAAACGACAAAGCTTTTGTTTATGAGAACACCACCAATGCCAGGAATAAAATAAACAGGAACTATCTTCAGGTTGCTTTCAATGGTGGTCATAATAACACTTTTGGTTTGGGTGCATGCATCACCATTTATTACGACCGGGGCAAAATGCAATCGTATGAAAACACACCTTATCGGGGTTATCTTTCAACTGTTGACAGCAAAGCTTTCTTTGGTCTTGGTAATGTTAGCGTAATTGATTCCATCGTTGTAAAATGGCCGGCTAAAAAACAGGTGCTTTATAATATTAAAACAAATCAGCTAATAAGGGTTGATGCAGAAAATGCATTGCCGGATACAACTATTCAACCGTCTTTCCATACAAATGCTTTATTCACTAATATAACTAATAAAGCCAGGATATTTTATAACCACAACGAGATGGATTATGTTGATTTTAATGATGAACCCCTGCTGCCGCATAAATTATCCAGTTATGGGCCCGGGCTTGCTGTGGCCGATGTAAACAACGATAGCCTCGACGATATTCTAATCGGTGGCACCGGGGATTATAAAGCAAAAATTTTTCTGCAGCGGGCCGATGGCACATTTCAAATAAAAGATATGACTACGGCATTCAATAGCGGTATGCGCAGGCCCGAAAACCTGGGCGTATTGTTTTTTGACGCGGATAATGACGGCGACAACGATTTGTATTGCGTTAGTGGCAGCAACCAATCGCCGCCGCAAACAAAAAATTACCAGGACCAGTTTTTTGTAAATGATGGCAAAGGAAATTTTACCATTGACACGGCCGCCTTGCCCATAAATTATACCAGCAAAAGCTGTATAAAGGCTGTTGACATAGATGGCGACGGCGATCTTGATTTATTTATTGGAGGCAGGGTTTTGCCAGGCAGTTACCCGCTGCCAGTAAACTCATTTATTTACAGAAACGATTCAAAACCCGGTGCTTTAAAGTTTACCGATATAACAAACGAGGTAGCGCCACAATTAAATAATATAGGCCTGGTATGTGATGCGTTGTGGACAGATTTTGATAACGATGGATGGACAGACCTGTTACTGGCCGGAGAATGGATGCCGTTGAAATTTTTTAAAAATGAAAATGGGAAGTTGAAAGACGTTACCGGCCAAACAGGAATAAGTAAAGAAACGGGGTGGTGGAGCAGCCTCGTAGCAGGAGATTTTGATAACGATGGCGATATAGATTATATCGCCGGTAATCTAGGCGAAAATTCATTCTTTAAAGCCAGTAAAGAATACCCGCTAAATGTATATGCCAGCGATTTTGATGGCAATGGAACCACCGATCCGGTTATAACGATGTATTTAAAAGATCAGCATGGAAATAAAGCAGAATATCCCGCTTTTAACCGCGACGATCTTGTTAGCCAATTGCCATCATTAAAGAAAAAATTCCCGACATATAAAGAATTTGGTGCGGCAGATATTCAGGATATCCTCTCTCCTGCTGCTTTAAAAAACGCTTTGCACCTGCAGGTTAACTGCCTGCAAACATCCTATATTGAAAACCTGGGCAACGGTAAATTTAAATTGCATCCTTTACCGGCGCTGGCACAAATGGCACCCGTATTTGGTATGGTTGCAGATGATATAAACAACGATGGGAATATGGATGTAATACTTTGCGGCAACGATTTCGGCAACGAAGTAATGAATGGAAGATATGATGCAATGAACGGGCTTGTTTTATTAGGTGACGGAAAAGGAGGCTTTGTAACTCAGTCAATACGCCAGACCGGTATTTATATTCCCGGCAATGCAAAAGCATTAGTAAAATTAAGAGGCGCTGATAATCGTTATTGGATAGCCGCTTCGCAAAACCGCGGGCCATTGGAATTATTTCAATTAAAGAAAAAAATTCAAAATTTTGTTAGCCTTAACCCGGATGATAAAATAATTTTTATTCACCTGAAAAACGGCGGTATAAGAAAGCAGGAGGTATACCATGGCAATTCGTATTTATCGCAATCTTCCTTATTCATTGCAATAAACAACAGCATTGATTCCATTGATATCATCAATAATAAAAATAGAAAACGAACCTTACAATTTAAATAAGCATAAATATTTCCGGTCGAAAGAAAAAATGGGGAAGCTTGTTTTGGAACATGATTTAATTGAAAAGGAAGCCGATGATGTTTATTATGTAACCGGTTTTTTCCATGTAAGTTTTAACGATGGCAAAAAGTTAGACAGGCGGTTTTCAACAAGAATGGAAAAAGTTAATGGTAAATGGTAAATAGTATATTTTTTCTGATCATTCATCTCAACGGGCGGCCATTTCACCCTCCTTTGCTTCATCTTCGCCGGCGGAGCAGGGAAAGATAACATGGCATGAAGGAGAAACGAAAAGGGGCGGGATGTGCCTTCTTCAGCTTTTTTTCCTATTCAATATTTTCATCAAACCTGCATAAGCTGTTTTATAAAATTCAGCGATATACTTTACAATAGCGGAGATTTCAAATCCTATATGATACCGCATAACAAAATACCAGAAAATGGTTCCTAATACAGAAGTGATCAATGTTCCTATGGCTGCTCCATAAAAACCAAAATAATAAAAACAGGCATAGTTAATTAACAGGCCTTCCACCAAGCCCAGCGTATTTATCCAAAAGCATAATGCTGGTTTATCAATAGAGTTTAAAAGATTGGCTGCCTGGTTTTGCATTGGCCTGAACAGGCTGGAAAGCATGTATAACTGTAATATGGGTACCGCATCTAAATAAGAAGGCCCTGCAATGATAGTGATAACCAGTTTAGGAAAAAGGATAACAAAAATGGCAAGCGGAATAGTAAAAGAAAGTAAAATGGATACCATTCTTTCATAAAGATATTTCACCCTGTCTTTGCCCTCATGTGCAGATGCCTGTGCAGTTTTGGGAAAAAGAATTTCTGCAGCGGCATAAGATGGAATATCAACCATTCCGTTTATGCGCGAAGCAGTATTATAAAACGATACCGAGCTGCTTGAAATAAATTTTGCAGCCATCACCTTGTCTATGTTGGAATAAATATTCCCCATAATACCCGACCCGAAAATATAACCGCCATATCCTAAAATCTTTTTTATCCACGCTGCTTTGGGCGCATATTTATGCACTAAATATTTCCGCGTAAATATATACAAGGTTGTTGTGCCGATGAGTATGCTTATAAATTGATACAGCGCCAACAGGTTTAAAGAAAGTTTTGCCTTAAGGAGCAGATTACCTGCTATTAAAATAAAAAAACTTACCTGCCGCACCAGGTAGCTTACAGACACACCTTTGAAGTCAAGGTAAGATTGCTGCACAGCTTCCAGGTGCGAAAAAAATATCATACATATAACACCCGGGATAAACCACTGCAGCATGGACGACAACGCTAAGTCTGCATTTAATTCAGCGCTAAGCCATTCCGAACCGAACATTATAAACGCTATAAAAATGATGCTCACAATAAGGTTAATAATAAACGATGAGGAAGCAATGGCAACCTTCTCAGAATCTATACTACTGCTGCTTACATAACGTACGTGTGCATTTTTTAATAACCCGCTTTTGGAAGCTTCAAAAACTGAGGTAACGGTTAAGAACAATGCCCATATTCCCATTTCGGTGTGCGACAATACACGTACAAGTACCATGAAATTGATCAGCCCGAAAAGCGTAAGAGAAAAACGTTGGAGTATAGTGTAAAAAGCGGATCGTATCCAGTAAGATGAAAAATATCTTTTAAAAAAATTTATAGCGATGATTAAGGTTTATAGTGATTAATAATAAGCTGTACGGAACCCGCACTAAATTAATAAAGTATCTTCAAAAAGAATCTCGTACCAAAGCAGGCATATGCCGCAAACAATGGTGAAGTATCCAGCTGGTAATAGAACATGGATGAATTAACCAATGATTTAACTGAATATGCGGAACGCATTAAATCAATACGTGGCTTGTAACATCGCTCTCCGTAATGGTTTTACCTGATAATATAACCAGCCTCTCCACCACGTTGCGCAGTTCGCGTATATTACCTGTCCAGCTATGGCGCTGTAGAGCTGCAACAGCTTTGGCATCTATTTCTTTTCTTGCCTGGCCATAATCTGTAGCAATGTCTTCAAGAAATTTATCAATCAATAACGGGATATCATCTTTGCGTTCATTAAGAGAAGGCACATTAATCAATATCACATTTAAACGATGATATAAATCTATACGGAAGTTCTTGTCTTCCACTTCCCGCAAAAGATCTTTATTGGTAGCGGCAATTACACGCACATCCACATTTATTTCTTTATCGCCGCCCACACGTGTAATTTTGCCTTCCTGCAATGCCCGTAATACTTTAGCCTGTGCAGGCAAACTCATATCGCCCACTTCATCCAGAAATAAAGTACCGCCATTGGCCAGTTCAAATTTGCCGATACGCTGTTTTATAGCCGATGTAAAAGAACCTTTTTCATGACCAAATAATTCGCTTTCTATCAATTCTGAAGGAATAGCCGCGCAGTTTACTTCAATAAGGTTTTGATCGGCACGTTTGCTTTTTGCATGCAGCCATCTTGCCACGAGTTCTTTACCTACACCGTTTTCGCCGGTTATTAAAACCCTGGCATCGGTTGGGGCCACTTTTTCAACTGTATCTTTTATCTTTTTTATGCCATCACTAGCTCCTATCATTTCCTGCACGCCGCTTACCTTTTTGCGCAGCACTTTGGCTTCCTTACTCAGTGAATTTTTATCGAGCGCATTGCGTATGGTTATGAGTAAGCGGTTAAGGTCTGGCGGTTTGGCAACATAATCATAAGCGCCTTTTTTTACAGCATCAACTGCTGTTTCAATCGTGCCGTGCCCACTGATCATAATAACAGGAATATCGGGGTTTATCTCTGCGGCCTGCACTAAAAATTCAAGGCCGTCAATTTTAGGCATCTTAATATCGCACAGCACCACATCATACGTTTTATCGGTAAACATCTTTAAACCTTCTTCGCCATCAACAGCCTCATCAATTTTAAACCCTTCATAAGAAAGAATTTCATTTAAGGTTTTTCTTATGGAACGTTCATCATCAATAATCAAGATATTGCCGGAAATTTTTGCCATATTATCTTTTATATTTAGAGCGCAGCAAGGTAATAAACAGGTTGCAAAAAGAAGTTACTAATTTCAAAACTTTAATTTTTATGATGAAAAGCATATTCTTTCTTTTATTGCCGGTTGCTTTTGCTCTCCCTGCAAAAGCACAGGTAACAATGCCGGGCGCTGAACTGATTTTAATTGACAGCAATTTTTCTTTTACCGAAGGGCCGGCAACCAATAAAAACGGCGATATATATTTTACTGATCAGCCAAAAGATAACATATGGAAGTATGATATTAACGGTAAACTTTCATTGTTTATGCATGGTGCAAAACGTTCTAACGGGATGTATTTTGATGCCAAAGGAAATTTAATAAGCTGCGCTGATGAAAACAATGAGCTCGTTGCAATTAACAAGCATAAAAAAATTACTGTTTTGGCGAGCAATTATAATGGCCATATTTTAAATGGCCCGAATGATGTTTGGGTAAACAGGAAAACTGGCGGCATGTACATTACAGATCCTTATTACCGGCGCAATTACTGGAGCCGCACAAAACCTGATGCCGCGTTAGGCGGTGAAAAATTATATTTTCTTCCGCCCGGTAAAAAAGAGCTGGTGCTGGTTGATAGCACTGTTGTAAAACCCAATGGCATTACAGGCACTGCCGATGGAAAATATTTATATGTGGCCGATATGGGCGTGGGCAAAACTTTTCGTTATGAAATTCAGGCTGATGGTTCATTAAGTAATAAAACATTGTTTGTAAATGAAGCATCAGACGGCATGACAATTGATGAAAGAGGCAACATTTATTTAACCGGTAAAGGCGTAATTGTTTATAATAATACCGGTGAAAAAATTGAACAAATTGATGTGCCTGAAAACTGGACAGCTAATGTATGTTTTGGAGGGAAGGATAAGAAAACCTTGCTTATCACAGCCTCGAAATCGGTTTATATTATTAAGATGCAGGTAAAGGGTGTTGAATAATAATGTGAGTAGTGAATTACCTGCAACTCACTACTCACCTCACTATATTAATTTGCTGAATCAAGTGATCCATCTTTTGCATCCTTCTTCATTTCTTCATTTGCTATAATAGCAAGTTCAACACGGCGGTTTAACACACGGTTAGCTTCGCTGGTATTGGGATATTTAGGCTGTGTTTCACCATACCATTTAATTGTAAACCGGTTGGCGGCAACGCCCTTTGACTCCAGATAACTTGTTACGGCTTCGGCCCTTTTTTCTGAAAGCTGCATATTGAAAGCATCCGTGCCGGTGTCATCGGTATGGCCTTCCACCAGGATATTTGTTTCAGGATATTTTACAAATACTTCAGCTACTTTATCAAGCCCTGCCATTGCAGAATCGCTTAGTGTGCTTGAATTAATCTTAAACAATAAAGCTGAATTAAAGGTTACATTAATGCCTTCGCCAACACGTTCTACCTGTGCATCAGGAATTTTCTGTTTTATTTCCTTTGCCTGTTTATCCATGTTACGGCCAATTAAATAACCTCCTGTGCCGCCAACAGCAGCGCCGATTATAGCACCAATGGCTGTACCGTTTTTACCGCCAATTACAGAGCCTGCCGCTGCGCCCACGCCGGCGCCGGCACCAGCACCTATAGCTGTGCCTTTCTGCGTATTATTCATGCTTTTGCATCCGGAAATTATAAGCGCAGCCATCCAGGCATATACAAATACTTTTTTCATGATTTGATTATTATTGTTAGTATTATTTACAAATTGCTAATTGCAGTAGGTCAATGTTCTGCACATGCACGCCATAATTTTTGGCTTGGGAAATATCCGTGCAAAGCATTTGCTTGTCGGCGGCAGATATTTTTGCAGCAAGGTCAGACGTGTTGCTGCCAGTGTTATATTTCTTCTGCATCATTTTCACTTCGGCTTCCACTTTTGCCTGCCAAACTTTTGCGCTGTTGCCACCATAAGTTACGGCCTGGTTATAGGCTGTTATGGCATCGCTGTACATATTTTGTGCGGCATACACATCGCCTTTCAGTATATAAAAATCCGCATTGGTATTATCTGTTTGTATAGCAGCATCCACATTGTTCATGGCATCGCTGTACATATTTTGTTTAAGATCAAGCTCTGCAATTTTTGCATAAATGGTAGCACGGTCTTTTACATTCCTGTTTTTCGTTGTCATATCAATCACCTTTGCAAAATCGGCTTTTGCTTCAGCCTGCATATTCAAACCCAGTTCAGCCGCTGCTTTTTGAAACATATTATCAACACTTGAACTGCTTATTTTTAAACCTGCATTGGCGGAATTCAATGCCTCGCTGTATTGTTGCATACCATTATATGCCGTTGCAAGGCCTGCATAACCTTTTTCCTTAGCATCATAAGCATCACATTTTTTCAGCACTATATTAAACTTGTCAACAGCATCGCTGTAGTTGCCGGCATCGTTGTAAGCGCTGCCTTCCTTAATAGCATTATAGCAGGCGTTGGTCATAGTTACAAGGCCGCTGCGGCAATTGGTAAAAAGCAGGGAACAAAAAACCAGGCAAATAAAAAGGTAAATTTTTTTGGTACTCATATATAGAGCTTTCAGAATTTATTAATCAATGTAAAAAGTACAATTGAGCTAAATCAAAATCATGCCAAATTAAAAATAATATTCATGTTTGTGGTAAAAATGAGAGATGTATTCATCATGATATTAAATATATACCTTGAAAACTTTCAGTCATTTTACGGGCTGCTTTTAACATTAATCCCGAAATTTGGCCGTTATGCGTGTATTTATTACGGCAGCCACAGTCGGCGAATGGATGCCCTGTTTTACCAGGCTTGATAAATTATATACTGAAAAAAGCAGGCGGTTTAAAGTTTACTTTCACCAGTCGGGTGTGGGCATGCTGGCCTCAACATTTTCACTGGCAAAATTAGTGCTGGAAGAAAAGCCTGATTTATTGCTGCAGGCAGGACTGGCCGGATGTTTTGATGCTTCTGTTGATTTAGGGAAAGTGGTAGCTGTGGAGAAGGACCTGGCCGGCGATATTGGCGTTGAAGAAAACGGCAAGTGGCGCGACCTGTTTAACATGAAACTGGAAAGATCAAACTATCATCCTTACGAAAAGGCAGCATTGCCTAATCAGCATATAGAAAAATTCAATTTACTTAAATTAAAAACGGTAACCGGCATTACTGTAAATGAAATTACCACCCGCAAAGAACGCATAAAGCAGCTCGTTAAAAAATTTGATCCTGTAACTGAATCGATGGAAGGTGCAGCGCTGCATTATGTATGCCGCAGCACCGGCACACCGTTTATGCAGATGCGAGCATTGAGCAATTATGTAGGCGAAAGGGATAAAAGCAAATGGCTCATGCGGGAAGCGCTTGACAATCTTAATACGGCGCTTATAAAATACATTCACAAACTTTATAAAATGGCTTAGCCGTTTATATGAAATTAACGCTTGGATTTTCACCTTGCCCTAATGACACTTTCATTTTTGATGCATTGGTAAATAAAAAAATAGATACAGGCAATCTTGATTTTGAGGTAGTGCTTGAAGATGTGCAAACGCTTAATAATTGGGCGTTGCAGCAAAAACTGGATGTAAGCAAAATAAGCTATGGCGTATTGCCGCTGATTGTAAATAATTATATTTTATTGGAAAGCGGCGGCGCATTAGGCAAAGGTGTTGGGCCCTTGTTGATTGCAAAATCTCCAATTGATACAAATAATTTAGATGATAAGCGCATCGCCATTCCCGGCGAAAACACAACGGCGCATATGCTTTTTTCGCTGGCATTCCCAGGCGCAAAAAATAAAGTGTTTAAGGTATTCAATCAAATTGAAGATGCGGTTTTAAATGGTGAGGTTGATGCAGGTGTAATCATTCATGAAAACAGGTTTACTTACCAGGATAAAGGCTTACATAAGCTGATTGATCTTGGCGATTACTGGGAAACAACCACACAATTGCCCATTCCGTTAGGTGGTATTGTTGCAAAAAAAGATATAGATAAAGCTGTTTTAAAACAAGTGGATAGTTTAATAAAACAAAGTGTTGAATATTCTTTTAAAAACAATTATAAAATATTAAGTGATTATGTGCGGCTGCATGCACAGGAAATGAGCGAGCATGTAATGCGCCAGCATATTGACTTATATGTAAACGATTTCTCAATAACGTTAGGTGATAAAGGAAAGGAAGCCGTAAAGAAATTAACAGATGTATATGCTCAACTTCATCCCGGCACAACTGCAATGCTGCAGTATATCTAATCTTTATTTGCAAGTGTATTATTCTTGCGTTTAAACCAGTAATACAACGGCACGCCGGTAAGCATTAAAGCAGCGCCGATGGCTGCTTCCCTCGGACGGCTGAATACCGTGTTTACAATCAGCACAGCACAAAAGATTACCACAATAGCAGGCACAACAGGATAGCCCCACACTTTATAAGGCCGCGGTGCATCAGGCATTTTTTTACGCAGGATAAACACGCCTAAAGTTGTAGCGCCATAAAAAATAAAAACGGCAAAAATGATCATATCAGTCAATTGATCAAAAGTGCCGGACAATACCAATATGCAGGCCCAAACACCCTGCACCCATAATGAATTTACAGGCGCCTGTTTATTATTTAATTTAGCAACGCCTTTAAAAAACAATCCTTCATTTGCCATAGCAAAATAGGTGCGGCAGCTTGATAGTATGGTTGCATTGCAGCAGCCTAATGTTGTAATAACAATCAAAACGGAAATAAATAAAACACCATTATCACCCCAAAAATTTCTTACTGCCTCAATGGCTGCAATTTTATTACCGGCTTTATAAATTTCATCCAGTTCAGGAATGGATAACAGAGAAAGATAAGTGGCATTTACCAACTGGTATAAAATGATGATTGTTATTATGCCGATAACAATGCCCTTTGGCAAATTACGTTTGGCATCTTTTATCTCACCGCCAACATAACCGGCAGATGCCCAACCCTGGTAACCCCAGAATGCAGCCAGCATGGCTGTAAACACGGCACTCACCGTAACGGGCGTGTTATTATCAACCGCCATAGATATGCGGCCCATATCGGCGGCATCACTGGCCAGGCCAAAAACAATTATGGTAAAGATGCTGCCAAATACTAATATCAATATACCCATGCTTACTTCAGCGCCGGCTTTAATGCCAAGGCTGTTCAGCCATGTAAGCAATATAATCAGTAAAATAGCCACCAGCTTAACGCTTAAATCAGCAAAGGGATAAAATATGCCGCCAATACTTACGTCGGCCATTGAAGGCAGCAGCTCCGGGAAATGCACAACACTGTTAAGCGATTCTGCAAATACATAGGCCAGTGCAGAAATAGCGGCGGTTTGTATCACCGCAAACAAACTCCATCCAAATAAAAAGGCGAAAAATTTATTATATATTTTCTGATAATAAGAATATTCACCGCCTGTATCGGCAAGCAGGCCGGCCACTTCAGCATTACATAATGCACCAAATAAACTAATAATACCCGCAAGCACCCAGCAAACAAGCACCCAGCCTGAAGAATGCAATTCAGCCGTCATAGGCGCTACCTTTTTATATACACCGGAGCCAATAATATTTCCTATTACAAGCACAATTACCAGTTGCAGGCCCAGTGAACGGTTAAGTTTTGGTGTACTCATTATTTATTTTTTGTTTGATTACAATATTAGCTGATTAATGCTTTACATAAAAACGCTGATTGTGAATTAAATTCCGGAAGGCAACCGATGAAGATGCAGTATGTAAGACATGATAAACTGTTAAACATAAAAACTACCGTTTGCATAACAGTTTGCAGGCATGCGCAAAATGTTTTTTTACATTCGCTGAAAAATTATTTGATATGATACGCAATCACGAAATTGATTATAAAATTTTTGGCGAAGAACTACAGTATGTGGAAGTAGAACTCGATCCCGGTGAAACAGCAGTGGCAGAGCCCGGTGCTTTTATGATGATGGATGATGGCATCAGCATGCAAACTATTTTTGGTGATGGCAGCCAGCAACAGGATACCAGTTTAATGGGCAAATTATTTAGTGCAGGCAAGCGCATGCTGGTAGGTGAAAATTTATTCATGACGGCTTTTACCAATACGTCGCAGGGTAAAAAACATGTAAGCTTTGCTTCACCCTATACTGGCAAGATAGTGCCGCTTGATCTTTATAACCTGGGTGGAAAAATAATTGCACAGAAAGATGCTTTTTTATGCGCTGCCAAAGGTGTAAGTATTGGCATTGAATTTCAGCGCAGGCTGGGTACAGGCTTATTTGGCGGCGAAGGTTTTATTATGGAAAAAATAGAAGGCGATGGTATGGCTTTTTTACATGCCGGCGGCTTTGTGCAGCAAAAAGAATTAATGCCGGGTGAAACATTAAAAATTGATACAGGTTGCATCGTTGGCTTTAGTGGTAGTGTTGATTACGACATTCAGTTTATCGGCGGCATCAAGAATTCCATATTCGGTGGCGAAGGTTTATTCTTTGCAGTATTACGCGGGCCCGGCAAAGTATGGATACAATCTTTGCCTATCAGCAGGCTGGCTTCCCGCATACTGGCTTATGGCACTTATAAACGAAAGGAAGAAGGCAGTATTTTAGGAAAGTTTGGTAATATGCTTGATGGCGATGGATATTGATTAAACTGAAAGTCCGAAAGAAATTCATCTTTCGGACTTTTGAATCTTTGGCATCAAATATCAACCATATTAATGGGTTATCATTCTTCTTTGCAATTAACCATTCGCAATGGCTTTCCGCTAAAGCTTAAGCTACTCCTGTTTGTAAAAACCATTTTGCCACCTTCCTCCTGCATATCGCCATAGCCTTCAATAAAAGCCGACTCCCGTTTTAAAAAAGCTACTTCCCTCGTTGAGGTTATCCCTTCGCTGCTGAAAATGTAATCGGCTATTAAAGTGTCGCCATACATGTTGCCTTTGATGGTGCCGCTGTTTTTATCTTTTTCATAATAATTATATACAAGCGAACCTGTAATAACTTTCGATTGGCTGAAGATGCTTAAAAACACCGTGTCTTTGCCATTTATATTTTCATAACATTCTGATATGGTTTCTGCGGGCGACGAAGTTCCGGTATCATAGTCCTTTATTGTATCTGCACCGTTATTAGTTTCACTACCATCGTTATTGCAGGCAACGCAGGTCATTAATAAAAAAAGCAGGTTATATTTCATCTTACTTATTTAGCTTCACAAGATATAAAAAAGAGACGCTGCATAGCCGGCAGCACAGCAGTTAATATTTTTTAAAGCCATTATATCGAAATTAATCTTTCATTAGGTTTGCTGCTTTCAAAACAATAAATACTTCTTTGTGATAAAGGAAAAAATTTTGGTGATAGGCGCCAGCGGACAGATAGGTGTGGAACTAACCATGGCGTTGCGAAAAATTTACGGCAATGCCAGTGTTATTGCCAGCGACCTGCGGGAAGAAAATCCATTGCTCCGCGGCACAGGCCCTTATGTTTCGCTTGACGTAATGAACAAGGAAATGCTGCATGTGCAGGTAATACGCCAGAACGTTACACAGATATATCTCCTTGCTGCCATACTTTCTGCAACAGGTGAAAAAAATCCAAACCTTGCCTGGAACCTTAATATGCAGGGCTTACTGAATGTATTGGATATAGCCAGGGAAGAAAACCTGCAAAAGGTTTACTGGCCAAGCAGCATTGCTGTTTTCGGCCCCACCTCACCTAGGAAAAATTGCCCACAGCAAACTATAATTGAACCCATAACCGTTTATGGTATTAGTAAATATGCAGGCGAATTTTGGTGTAATTATTATAACAAGCGCTTTGGTGTTGATGTTCGTAGCCTTCGTTATCCGGGTTTGATCAGTTACAAATCAGATCCCGGCGGTGGCACTACAGATTACGCGGTGGAAATATATCATGATGCCATAGAAGATAAAAAATATACCAGCTTTTTAAAAGAAGATACTTATTTACCCATGATGTATATGCCGGATGCCATTCGTGCCACGATGGAATTGATGGAAGCGCCGGCAGATAAAATTTCTATTCGCACATCATACAATATTTCAGGTATAAGCTTCTCCCCTGCTGAAATTGCAGCGTCTATAAAAAAGCATATCCCTGAATTTGAAATAATCTATCAGCCGGATTACAGGCAGGCCATTGCAGATAGCTGGCCGCAAAGCATTGATGATGCTGTAGCCCGCACCGACTGGGGATGGAAACATGAATATGATCTTGAAAAAATAACCGCAGATATGCTGAAAAACCTGCAACAATAATAAGCCTATGCGCACTTTGTTATCCATACTGTTCTGCTGCATTATATATAATGTTTTTGCACAGGATGATATTCCCGATTACCGGACCAAGCGGGATAATTTTTTAAAGATGCAGGAGAAAGATATTCGTGCCGACCTGTCGCAATTTACGTTTGGGGGTATTAGCGAAAGCCTCACCAAACACAGGCTTGATGCGGTTCCGCTTGAAAGCGTAAGCAGTGATACCATTGTATTTTCAAACGATACAGCCATTATACAAATAACCGCAGGCAGCTTTGATGCGGCCAAACATAAAGTAAGCTGGTACGACGATAAGTATGCCGTTAAATTAGACAATAAACCTTTTTGGGGCACTGAACACAAAGTGCCGAAACGCACAATAACTTCCGTGATTGCCATCATTGAAAGTGATACGGTTATTGTACCGCAAACGGCTTTCTTTGACCTCTACGAACCCAAACTTTTTTATACCGATGCAAAAGGAAAACAAAAAACTTTTTGCAATGTTTACCGTTCGCCGGATAAACGTAAATATTATATCTATATGGTGAATGGAGAAGGCACAGGCCGCTATGAGGTAACCTGGGTTATACAGGATAAGAAATACCTGCGCCGCGTGGTTGACTGGGACTTTTAAGATTAATATTTTTTTATCCGGTTAATAATTATATGCATGTTTATTGTGGGTCTCCGATTAAACAAGTACACATAAGGTATAGCCGTTAACACATCATGCCCAACTTTGATTAGCATCTGCATTAAAGCATAAGCAGGCACAGGCAAAAACGCATCTGCATTAAATCTTTTATCCCACAATATTTTTTTCTTAGGTTTGAACGCATGAAAAAATGGCTGTTCATTGTTCTTGCTGCAAATGTTATTTTTTACTCCTGCACGTCTTCAAACATTACAGTTGGCGCAGGCAAGGAAATTGATCCTTATCATTTTCCCATTACTAAAAATGTTTCCGTAAAGAATGGCTGTGTTGCAAGCGCACATCCTTTGGCCAGCGAGGTGGGCCTCGCCATCTTAAAAAAAGGCGGCAATGCTTTTGATGCTATGATTGCAACCCAGCTTGCACTGGCTGTTGTTCATCCGGCTGCCGGCAATCTTGGCGGCGGTGGCTTTACGGTTGCACGGCTTGCAAATGATTCCCTGCTTTCATTGGATTATCGTGAAATGGCCCCGCTGAAAGGCGGCAGGAATATGTACATCGATTCAGCCGGCAATGCAAGAACCGACTGGTCGCAGAACGGGCATTTATCTGCAGGCGTGCCTGGTACTGTTGCAGGATTATTTGCAGAACATCAATATGCAAAGCTTCCGTTCAAAACATTAATCCAGCCGGCAATAGAGCTTGCGGAGAAAGGTGTTGTACTCACCAAACGTGAAGCGGATGGTTTAAACAGTAATAAAGATGATTTTTTACAATACAGCACAAAGCCTTCAGCCTATGTAAAAAATACAGCATGGAAAGAAGGCGATACTTTATACCAGCCTGAACTTGCCGCAACTTTAAAACGTATTCGCGATAATGGCACCAAAGGTTTTTATGAAGGTGAAACAGCCAAACTGATTGTGGAAGAAATGCAGCGTGGCAAAGGCATTATGCGTTTGGAAGATTTAAAAGGCTATGTATGCAAACCGCGTAAACCGGTTGAGTTTGATTACCGCGGCTATCATGTGGTAAGCATGCCGCCATCGAGCAGCGGCGGTATTATTTTGGGCGAAATGCTGAAGATGATTGAACCATATTCCATGAGCAGCTATGGTTTTCAAACTGTAAAAAGTGTGCAGTTGATGATTGAAGCAGAACGCCGTGCTTATGCCGACCGGGCCGAACATTTGGGCGATCCGGATTTCTGGAACGTGCCGCAGAATATTTTATTGAGTGATACTTATCTTAAAAAAAGGATGAGTGATTATGATTCAACAAAAGAAGGTGTAAGTGCAAATGTAAAAGCCGGCAATGTGCATGAAAGTGATCAGACTACCCATATAAGTATTATTGATAAAGAGGGCAATATGGTTGCCGTTACCACAACGCTGAATAATAGTTATGGCAGCAGAACAGTGGTGGGTGGCGCAGGCTTTTTATTAAATGATGAAATGGATGACTTCAGCATAAAACCCGGTGTACCTAATATGTATGGCGCTGTTGGCGGCGATGCCAATGCTATCCAGCCCGGCAAACGTATGTTAAGTTCTATGACGCCAACATTGGTTTTAAAAGATAATAAACCATTTATAGTAGTGGGTACACCTGGCGGCACCACTATTACAACATCGGTATTCCAGTCAATCGTAAATATTGTTGATTTTAATATGGATGCGAATGATGCGGTTAACAAGCCTAAATTCCATCATCAATGGCTGCCGGACACTGTTTCTGTTGAAAGGGATTTTAATGAAGAAACGGCGAAGCAATTAAAAGACATGGGTTATAAGCTGGTAACATTAAGAGCCATCGGCAGAACAGAATTAATAAAGATTCTGCCAGATGGAACCCGCGAAGCTGCTGCTGATAAGCGTGGCGATGATAGTGTGAGCGGGTATTAAGTTTAAAGTGCGGGATTTTTCAAAATTAAAATTTAAGAAGATGAATATAGAAGAAGCTTTTTTGCAATCGGCTATAAAAAAATTTAAAGCGCAAAAATTGATTGGCGATAAAACGCTTACACAGCTTGATGAAAAAGATTTCTTTTTCAAGCCTTCCGCTGAAAGTAATTCTATTGCCATAATTGTTCAGCACATGAGTGGTAATATGCTCAGCCGCTGGACCGATTTTTTAACGGAAGACGGAGAAAAGCCCTGGCGTGAAAGAGATGTTGAATTTGAAAACACGCTATCAACGAAAGAAGATGTTTTAAATGCCTGGAATAAAGGCTGGGCCTGCGTTTTGGGGGCACTTGAAAATCTCAAACCGGAAGATGTAATGAAAACTATTACCATACGGAGTGAACCACATTTGGTTATTGATGCTGTTATAAGGCAGATAGATCATTATGGCGGCCATACAGCCCAGATCGTTTATATAGGAAAGCTTATTAAAAATGAAACCTGGCAATCGCTGAGCATTCCTAAAAATAAAAGCAAGGCATTTAACGAGGCGATGAACCATAAAATATAAAGCCGGTTTTTCAGGCAGGTTAATCTTAAAATTACTATACAGTATACTTTAAAACAGCAGCATTAAACTATGTTTCCACAGGCAGTTATTTTTGATTTAGACGGGACACTAATAGACAACAATCCTTACCACATACAAGCATTCAGGGAATTTTATCAGAAAATAGGAAAACCTTTTTCACTCGAAGAATATAAACAGCATATCAACGGAAGAATGAACCGTGAAATTTTTGATTATGTTTTCAACACAACACTGAGCCCCGAAAAAACTGAAGAATATACCAACGAAAAAGAAGGTTTATACCGTGAGTTATATGCGCCACATATAAAACCTGTTGAAGGCCTCGTTGATTTTTTAAACGAACTCGAAAAAGCAAAAATTCCGAAAGCAGTTGCAACTTCAGGCATCATTCCTAACATTAATTTTATGTTTGAGCATATACCGATAAGGAATTATTTTCTTAGCATAATTGATTCAACACAGATAAAAACAGGCAAGCCTCATCCCGAAATATTTTTAAAGGCAGCAATTTCAGTAAATGCAGTTCCTTCAGCATGTGTTGCGTTTGAAGATTCATTGGCTGGCATTCAGTCGGCAAAAGCAGCGGGCATGAAGGTTATAGCATTAACAACAACACACACGGCTAAAGATTTGCATGATGCGGATTTAATTATTAAGGATTATACGGAAATATCATTGGCAAAATTGCAGCAGTTAAAATAACAGATATAAAGATTTGCAGGAAACAAAACTCAATTGCTTAGACGCTGTTTAAATACTGAGCTTAAAGAAGGAAACTGATAAAAAAATAAGGGCCGCTTTCGCGGCTGGTGGTGGCCGGAATGGCTGATTAATTTTTCACTAACCACTTCTTCAATGGTTGATCTGATCTGTTTCCAGAACTCTGGCGGAGCCATGGGAAATAACACAGCTGTTTCGTCATCTTTCTACACATTTATCTGTTCACAAATAAGAAATTTATGTTCTAAAACTTCTAAAAAGTGATAACGGCATGTCAACGCAACGACATATTACCGGTGTTCCGGTATCCAGATACTTCCTGCTACGGCAAAAAATTGGCAAAACCTTTTCAATAGCCCTTAACCATTGGAGAATATTTAAGCAAAACGGCAGACATTTTGATTGAAGAAAGTAGGGTATTCTGCTGCCATATATCATCAGCTCATATAAAAAAAATAATATGAAAAAAAGCAAATTCATCAAACTGGTTCTTTTAGCATCAGTAGTCTATTTCCTGCCTCATGCTGTGAGCGCACAAGATAAAGCTGCCGAAAAACTGATTGCAGAAAGCGATAAAGCAAAATCAGCATTTATACAAACAGACCCTTCTATGGCCACTCTTTTTGAGTCTTCTTATGGATACGTTATTTTTCCAAAAATCGGCAAGGGCGGGCTTATTGTTGGCGGCTCGGGCGGTGATGGGATCTTGTATGAAAAAGGAAAAGCGGCTGGCATGGTTAAAACCGGCCAGATAACGGTGGGCGCCCAAATTGGAGGGCAGACGTACAGGGAAGTGATATTTTTTGAAAACCAGGATGCTCTTGACCGCATGAAGGCAAGCAAAACAGAATTCAGCAGTCAGATTTCTGCGGTTGCTGTAAAATCAGGCGTGTCGAAGAATGCCAAATATACCGATGGTGTAACTGTGTTTACACAGGATCTTGGTGGCCTTATGGCAGAAGCTACGGTCGGTGGGCAAAAATTCAAGTACACTGCATTTTAAGTTGTGCGGACCTGGGCTGTTAAGGAAGTAGCGTATTAAGGTCAGGGGCTCATTGCTGCGGGCGCCTGCCAACGGCAAGGTTTTACCGGTTAAAATTCGAAATGATTGAGCATAAAAAATCTGATTTATTATCAGTGCATTTATTCCTCAATCAAAACCTTATGCGTTTCCCGTTCTAAAAAGGAAGGTTGCGCAATTTGGTTTCATTTAAAATAGTTATGGTGCTGCCTTGAAGATCAATCAGCTTTTCACTTTTAAAATCAGATAATGTTCTTATGAGAGATTCTGTAGCAATACCTGCAGTTTGTGCCAGGTTTTCTCTGGAAATATTAATGGCATCGCTGCTGCTGTTTTCATTTTTAAATTTTTCAAATACCTGTATTAACTGGTAAGCCACCTTTTTACGCAACGAGTTATAAGCAAGCATCAGCAGGTTTTCTTCTTTGTCCAAAACATTGCGTGTAATTAATTTAATAAATTGTCTTGCCACCTGCGCATCGCTGGAAATCAGCGATAAAAAATCATCTTTAGGAATCAGCATTAGCTCTGCATCTTCAAGCACTTTGGCGTTTTCCTTATAACTGATTTCTTCAAGAATGTACGTATATCCAAAAAAATCTCCGGTGCTGCAAATAGCTGTAATTAATTCTTTTCCATCTTCATTCGATTTATAAATTTTTATCTTCCCATTTTTTATATAATACACTGCTTTAGGGCGCTGCCCTTCTGCATATACCATATCTTTTTTCTTATAATCATATAACTCGCGTTCTTCTGATGTAAGCTGGATATGACCGGTTTGCTTTGCGTTATTTATAAAAGTCGTTATATCATTATTGCTTTTTATTACGCTTTGTTTAATTGATTCGGCCTTTTTCAATCTTACTTCAATGGCACTTAACAATTCAACAACGTCAAAGGGTTTTGTAATGTAATCATCTGCCCCCATTTCCATTCCTCTTCTCAAATCACCCTTCTCCGACTTTGCTGTAAGAAAAATAAACGGAATGCCATAAGTTTCTATATGTTTATTAAGCAGGTGCAGCACGCCATAGCCATCGAGCCCGGGCATCATAATATCGCACAAGATCAGGTCCGGCGGTTGTTGCAATGCAAGCTCAACGCCCACTTTACCGTCTTCTGCCGTAATTACTTCATAGCTGGACAGTTGGAGAATTTCAGTTATATTTTCTCTCACCTCCAAATTGTCTTCAATTACCAGGATCTTTTTCATAAAAGTATTTTGATGAATATAATTTATAATTTCACCTTCATTTTAAACTGCCTTCAACTTCCATTCGGCACTTTGCAAATCGAAAAATTGAAGCACTCTTTTACAAGTTCAAATCCCCCCTTATATTAATTAAGTTTACTCTGAAAAATCTTCAATAAATATTTCCTGTCTGCTGCCGGCATCAATGCCATTATCTTTCTGGCTTTATTGCAATGCAAACAGCCCTTCCGGAAGATCGCTTTATCGAACTGTATTATACTTGACAACTATCAGTATTTATTATTACCCGCAATAATACCAATATAGATTCTTGCTTCAGCCTGATTATAATCATACCCTTAACCTTATTTCGTCATGTTTCAGTTGCTCTGTAAAATGAAAATTTACAGTAGTAAATAATATTCTTTGATAATCTCCAAAACTGTTGGTTGCATTATTAAACTAAAAGTATGAATAATCTAAAAGGAAAAACTGCAATTGTTACCGGTGGCGCTTCCGGCATTGGGGAAGCAACCGCATTATTGTATGCAGCATATGGATGCAATGTAATTGTATCTGATCTGCAGGAAGAAAAAGGGCTGCTGCTTGTTGAAAAAATCAGGCAATCAAATGGCAAAGCAGTTTTTATTAAGGCTGATGTAAGCAAACCGCAGGATTGCGAAATGCTGGTAAATAAAACCGTTGCAGGCTTTGGAAGCGTAGATATTGCATTTAATAATGCAGGTATTAGCGGCGAAAGCAATGCCATGGCAGATATGAGCATTGAAGGCTGGAACAAAATTATTGCCGTTAATTTAAACAGTGTATTTTATTGCATGAAATATGAGCTGCAGCAAATGCTGAAACAGGGCAAAGGCGTTATTATAAACAATTCCTCCATACTGGGGCAGGTTGGTTTTGCGAATGCTGCCGGATACGTTGCAGCCAAACATGGTGTAATAGGTTTAACGCAAAATGCGGCGCTGGAATATGGTGCAAAAGGTATCCGCATTAATGCCATCGGGCCTGGTTTTATTAATACACCCTTATTGACGGAAGCGGGCATGAATACAGATATTAAACAGTCTGTTCTTGTACCGCTGCATCCTATTGGGCGGCTGGGAGAAGCCAGCGAGGTTGCCGAATTGGTTATCTGGCTAAGTTCCGACAAAGCTTCATTTATAACAGGCAGTTATTATCCGATTGATGGTGGTTATCTTGCCAGGTAAGATTCATATTCAGACACCGTTTTATTTGCTTACAGGCAATAATAGCACCGGCCACAATAAATTATGGCTGGATTATTTATAACGCTTAGCTCAAAAACAAGTGGTTCGTTATGACACCGGCTGCAATACCATTACCGGCATTTTGGGATGGAGTACCATATCTTTAAAAATAGATTTTTCAGAAGATTCATAATGATGATGCATAATAATTAATATATCAAATGCATTTTGTTTGGCAAAATCAAAAAGCTCCTCCTCAATTTTTTCGCTTTCCATAAAATGCAACACCGGATCAAATTCATGAAAACGATGCCGTGTCAACATCATTTCGAGAAATCGCCTATCTTCTTTGGGTTTTATGATATGCAACAGATGTAAGGAAGCACGAAAAGTTCTGATAAAAGCTTGTAAAACACTAACCGGTTCTTCATAAACATGCTGCAACTCGCAGGCCAGGCCAACATTTTTAATGCCTCTATAGGACGATTTATCCGGAACAACAAGCACCGGGCAGTGTAAATTGGAAGTGGCAAACAGCGTTACGCTTTGTGTAATCCACCTTTCTATTATGGAAGGAGAATGCGTAGCCATTACTACTAAAAAAGGATGCTCCCGGTTACATATTTCTTCAATTCCGTTAAGCACATTTCCCTTTACCTGGTGCAAACGAATATTAATGTTGTTGTTTGTTCTTTGCGTCAGCTTCTCCTGCAAATTGCTTAACTGCGCAGTGCAATATTCTTCATCGTATACCATTGCCGGCACAAGAAAGTTGCCGAAAGCGGGTGCTAAAAATCCATCTGCATGAATCAATACTAATTCAGCATTTATATCCTGTGCCATATCAGCCGCATAATTAACTGCATTCAATGAGACATCGGTGAAATCTGTCGGCGCTATTATTGTTTTCATAAATTAAGTAATAAAAATTATTTTCTATTAAAAATAATTATCAGCAAGTCCGGGATACTACCCGTATAAAACTGCTTAACAATTTTTGAGCGGTGCACGTTCGGGTATCCCGATGTATAAATTCTGTTTGTTGCGCTTTAACGCTGCCTTACAGCATAGCATTTACCTTCATACTGCAGTTCTTAAAATATACAGCAAGCTATATTTTATACCGGTTTTGAATGGTGACAAACGGCAGCCTTCGTTATGACTTTGATCAGTTGAGGCTTGATCTATTTAAAAAGGTTTTATTAATAACAATAACAGTTGTGTTAATGATGCCTGTTGCTAATTCCTTATTAGCTTTTTCCGTTTAATCCATTTCACAATTTCAAACCACATTACAAATCCAAATGCAATCAATATGCTTATCGCCATGTCAGATACCTCAAGCCGGCTGAATTTAAAAAGGCCGGCTACAGGGGTAATATAAATCATGCATGCCGTTAATACTATCGTGATACCTGTAACTAACGGAATCAACACATTTTTGTAGCCCAGCGTAAACCATACAGAATAAAAGAATGACCTGTTTATAAAAGTTTGAAAAATATTGGCGCTTATTAAAGCTACAAACACCATAGTGCGGGTGCTGTTTTCATCAAGCCCCTTGTAAACTGCATATTGATAAACAAGCAAAACACCTGCAGTAATCATTAAGCCCTGTATTATGCTCGTTACTAATTCATTCCAGTTAAAAAAAGTGGTGGTAAAGGGACGGGGCTTTTGCAGCATCGTATTTTTTTCTGCCGGTTCATTTTCATAAATAATGGAACAGGTGGGGCCCATTATAAGTTCCAGGAAAATAATATGCACAGGGGAAAGGATATTGGGATATATCCATCCTAATGCCAGCGGTATAAACACCGTTAATATAATTGGGATATGAATGGATATAATATATTGGATGGCCTTTTTAAGATTAGCATATATCTTTCTTCCCATGGCAATGGCATCTACCATTTTAGACAAATCATCATCGGCCAAAACAAGTGAAGCAGCCTGCTTTGCAATTTCAGTTCCTCTGTTGCCCATGGCAATACCAATATGTGCTGCTTTAAGCGCAGGGCCATCATTCACACCATCTCCTGTCATAGCCACAATTTCATGGTTGGCTTTAAGCGCATTAATAATGCGCAGCTTGGCATCGGGATACATCCTGGCAAAAATGTTTATATCCTCTATTTGTTTATCCAGGTCTGCTGCATTCATGTGCATGAGCTCAGTGCCGGTAACGGTTTTATCATATCCTTTAAAACCGGTTTCCTTTGCTATGGCGGCAGTGGTAGCGGCATTATCACCCGTTACAATTTTTACTTTTATACCTGCCTGGTAAAACGCATCAAAAACAGCCTTTATATTTTTCTTGGGCGGATCATAAAACGCCACCAGGCCGGAAAAGTTGAATTGAAAAGCTTCCTGGCTTTCGGGGAAATCATATCCTTTAAAATCTGAAGTGCCTACGCCCAGTACCCGGTATCCTTTGGATGAAAATTTAGTTATAATGTTGTGTAGTTGCTGCTGCTGTTCAACTGAAAGAGATGCATGTTTCATAATAGCCTCCGGCGCACCTTTTACAGCAATGATCCTGTTTTTATTTTCATCTTCAAAAATATGCGTCATCATGGGCGGTTGCCCGGCAAGCGGATATTCATGAATCATCTTAAAAAAAGGCCGTTCATCCGTTGGAAAATTAACTGCATACGCTTCATGCAATGCTTTTTCCATAGGATCAAAAGGGACCGGTTCGCTTGCCCACATAGCGTTTCTAACCACTTGTTTAGCGGCATCACTTAAAGCGTTTATGGCAGAGGTATCACTGTTGGTTAAGGCATACACGCCTGCAAGTGTCATCTTGTTTTCGGTTATAGTGCCTGTTTTATCTGTGCAAATCACCGTAGCGCTTCCTAATGTTTCTACAGTTTTCATTCCTTTTACTATTATACCCATCTTCATCAGCCGCAGGGCGCCCAGCGCCATGAAGGTGGTAAACGCCACAGGAATTTCTTCCGGGAGAATGCTCATTGCCAGCGTTAATGCTTTCAGCAGGCTGTCAACAATATTGTGGGAATTAAGGAAGTTTAAGACCCATACGATTATAAACACAATCAGGCCTGTAATAACCATTTTCCTAACGAAGTTGCCTATCTGTTTTTCAAGGGGTGTTTTTTCTGTTTTAATTTCATCAACCGTCTTGCCGATCTGCGCCAGCCTGGTCTGATTGCCTATGGCACTTACCACTACAACACACATTCCGCTAACTACGATAGTGCCCTGGTAAACCATTGCTTCCTCTGCTGCATTTTTATACACGGGTAACGATTCCCCGGTTAAAATAGATTCGTTCACCGAAAGGTCGTTGGAATTTACCACGCGGCCATCAGCCGGCACGGCGGAGCCTTCTTCAACAATAAGATAATCACCTATAACCAGGTCTTTTGTTTGAATTTGCTGCGTTGTTCCATCGCGTATTACTTTACAATGCGGCTGTGTATAAGATTGAAGTTTACTAAGTGCTGTTCTGCTCCTGTTTTCCTGGTAAATGGAAATAGCAGCTACGAACAAAATGGAGATGGCAAGAAAAACCGCATCACCGGTACTGCCGCTTAAAAAATAAATCGAAGAAGCCGCCAGCAGCAATATCACCATAGGTTCTTTAGCCAGGCCTTTAAGCATATGCAGCAGTTTGTTTTCTTTTTTTACTTCTACAGTATTAGTTCCGTATTGCTGCCTCAACTGTACTACTTCATTATGCGTAAGGCCTTTTATATTTAAAACATCTTTGGTTACCATATATTAAGTTTTGCAGTGGGCAGTTGTATTGTTTATCATGTTAATATCTGTATTATATAGATGTAAAGATTAAAAAAGGTTGGCTGTTTACTGTAAAAAAGATAAACTTATTGTTTCAAATATTATTTGCCATATATGAGACCGATTCTTAGAAAATAATGTGGCTTATTGTTGCTAATAAAACCTTATCATTTTTAAAATATTCCTACATCACCCAACCATTTATTTTTTTCTGCCATCTAATTATGAAACTGCACCGCAGTTGATTCTTTAATACTGATGAGCTTCAAATAAAGAACTTTCATGTTAAAATTATCGTTACTTTTTTGTTGTGCGCTTTTAATAAGCCAGGAACTTGTATGGTCTTCTGATTTGGATGCCGCCAAAAAACAGGCGCAGCAGGAAAATAAAATGATCTTATTAAACTTCTCGGGATCTGACTGGTGCGGACCGTGTATAAGATTACATAAAGAAATTTTTAGTTCCGGAGCTTTTAGCGCTTATGCCAAAGACAAGCTGGTATTATTGAATGCAGACTTTCCGCGGTTGAAAAAAAACCAGCTTTCCAAAAGCAGGCAACTGCAGAATAATAAACTGGCCGACGAATACAATGCCGGTGGCGCTTTTCCATTAACCCTGTTACTGGATGCAAACGGCAAAATTATAAAACGTTGGGAAGGCCTGCCCAATGAAACGCCGGAAGCATTTGTACAAGAGCTGATCTCAGCGAGGCAATGACCCAGACGATTGCATCCATACCATACCTGTACAAAGAAGTATTGCGCTTAATGGGCAATTGCTTTGAAATAACCATTGCCAATAAAAATGAGCATGATGCCCGGGAGTTGGTTGGGCTGGCTGTTGCAGAAATAAAAAGAATAGAAGACCTGCTTACCACGTTTAAAGAAAGCAGCGAAACCAATTACATCAATGCCCATGCAGGCATAAAGCCTGTACAGGTTAGTAGTGAAATGTTTGATTTGGTTTGCCGTTCCGTTAAAATATCCAGGCTTACCCAGGGTGCATTCGACATTACCTATGGTTCAATAGACAAACGGTTATGGAATTTTGATTTGAATATGAAAACACTGCCTCCTGCTGAAACGGCTAAAAAAATGGTGCGGCTTATCAATTACAACAACATCCTGTTGGATGCTGAGGAGCATACCGTTTTTCTGAAAGAAAAAGGCATGCGCATTGGCTTTGGAGGCATTGGTAAAGGCTATGCAGCCGACCGGGCAAAAGCTTTGCTGAAAAATTATGGCGTTGAAAGCGGCGTTGTAAATGCTGCCGGCGACCTGGTAACCTGGGGCAAACAACCGGATGGCAAAGCGTGGACGGTTGGTATAGCCGATCCTGATCAAAAGCACCAGTTGTTTTCTGCTATCGATATAAGTGATAATGCTATTGCCACATCAGGCAACTATGAAAAATTTGTAACCATCAACGGCAGGCGTTATTCGCATACCATTAATCCCAAAACAGGATTACCGGTTAGCGGCATTAAAAGCGTTAGCATCATCTGCCCCAGTGCCGAATTGGCCGATGCGCTGGCTACACCTGTTACGGTGATGGGCATACAAGCGGGCCTGCACCTCATCAATCAAATGAAAAATATTGCCTGCATTGTTATAGACGATAATAATAAATTGTTTACATCAGATAATATAAGAATAAGAAAATGAAGACTTGTTATCAAAAGGTTTTGTGTATTGCCTTTCTCATCAGCTTAACCGCTTCATGTAAGCCTGTAAAAGAATATCAGAAATCAAAGATCAACGATAATGAAATGCAGTTATCAGCAAGAAAAGATCAGCGGTTTGAACAAAATTTTCAAAGCTACCGCGAAGGCGCCTCCGGCGCGAATGGTGGTAAAACTGGCGGAGGCTGCGGCTGTAATTAATTACTGATTTAATTATCAACATGAAAAAACTATCACTTGCAGTAATAGGCCTGTACCTGGGCATACTTTCTTCCTTTTCGCAAACAACAGGCAGCGATAGCGGCTATAAAAGCAAAGCGCTAACAATTGATGAAATAAATTTTGTATCCGGCTACTATCACCAGGATGGCAACAATTCTGCCGTAACCGGTGGCATCGGCACAGAAAAACTTACAGATTTTGCCAACACGCTCGATCTGAAATTATCCCGTTACAGCAACGACTATATAAAACATTCCCTTGCGCTGGAGCTGGGTATTGATCATTATACTTCCGCTTCATCCGATAAAATAGACCCGAGAACTATATCATCTGCCTCCATGTCGGATACCAGAATTTATCCATCCGCAACTTATACCAGAACAAATGAAAAGAATGGTATAACGCTTGGCGCAAACGCATCTTTTTCAAAAGAGTTTGATTATACCTCTTTGGGAGCTGGTTTCAGCTTTACAAAATCATCGAAAGATCATAACGAAGAATTTACGGCTAAAACGCAGGCCTACTTTGATACCTGGAAAGTCATCTATCCGTATGGGGTAAAAATTCCCGGCAATAACCAGGATCAAGATAAAGGTATGGCCGGCAGCGCACCGCGCAATTCGTACAGCTTATCGCTAAGCTATGCCCAGGTTGTAAGCCCCAATTTGCAAATGATGCTGCTATTTGAACCAAATTACCAGAAGGGATTACTGGCAACAAAATACCAGCGGGTGTATTTTACCGATGGCTCCCTGCAATCAGAAAACCTGCCTGGCACGCGGTTAAAAATACCGCTGGGTTTACGGGTCAACTATTTTGCAGGTGACCGTTTTCTTATAAGAACGTTTCTGCGTTATTACCAGGATGACTGGGGCATTAAAGCTTATACTGGCGAATTGGAATTACCGGTTAAGGTTACTTCCTTCTTTTCCATAAGCCCGTTTTACCGGTATTATAGCCAGGATGCCATAAAATATTTTGCGCCTTATGGCCAGCATGCACCGGGCCAAACCTATTTTACAAGCGATTATGATCTGTCTAAATTTCACAGCCAGTATTTTGGATTGAATATAAGAACAGCGCCGCCGGGTGGTGTGTTCAATATACAAGCTATTAAATCTGTTGAGTTAAGATTTGGGCATTATATAAGAAGCACGGGGCTGCACTCCAATCAGCTTACACTGGCAATAGGCATTTTATAGTTTTTTTAAAAATTATAGAAGAAAGTATTTCCGGTTTATGATAAGGTTGTGGCCACAATGCTGCAACATTTAATTCCCTGCACTACAATACGGTTAAACGCTTTAACAAACAAACAGCAATATGCGATTGCAATTTCTTTTGCGCACAATATGTTGTGCAGCGGTTATGCTTTTAAATATACGGGCCAACGCGCAGGATACTGCTACCATACAACTGCATTATGCGCAGCAACGGCTTAATGACAGTGAGATAATTTTCAAAATAAATTATGCCTTACCACCCGGTGTAAAATTGTATGCATTACATAACACAGATGCTGATGTACTTTATTCTTCATTTGAATTTGATTCATCCATAACCTCAAAACTTGACGGAAATATTGCAGAACATGGAAAAGTGCAAAATGGTATAGATGAAAGCGTAAACAGTAAAGTTTACTTTTTTACCGATTCCGGTTATTGGCAGCAAAAAATAAAGGCAGCTATAAATGATAGTTTCGCCATTAAAGGCAAGGTGAATCTTTTTTATAATAAGCATGGAGATTACATAGCTGATGAAAGGCCTTTTAAAGTTTATGTTGATCCGCCTGTTATAGCTGCTGCAGGTATTACGACCAACAAATCTTTATTATGGATATTCTTTTCTGCCTTTGCCGGTGGCCTGCTGGCCTTGCTAACGCCCTGCGTTTATTCAATGATACCCGTTACCGTAAGTTTTTTTATAAAGCGCAGTAAAACAAAAAAGCATGGCATAAGGAATGCCTTATATTATTCGGCTTCCATTATTATAATTTTTACCCTGTTAGGTTTTTTGATCACGTTTCTGTTTGGGCCGGCCGCCCTCAATAATCTGGCTACCAACTGGATTGCCAACCTGTTCTTTTTTATCGTATTTATACTGTTTGGCATTTCTTTCCTCGGCGGCTTTGAAATAACGTTGCCTGCATCGTGGTCTACAAAGGCGGATACAAAGGCCGGGTTAAGTAGCTTTGGCGGCATTTTCTTTATGGCGCTTACGCTGGTGCTCGTATCTTTTTCCTGTACAGGCCCTATTATTGGTAACCTGATTGTGCTGGCTGCCAAAGGCAATTTTTACGGGCCGCTGGTGGGCATGTTTGGTTTTTCGGCAGCATTGGCGCTGCCCTTTTCACTCTTTGCTTTCTTTCCTTCCAAAATTAATATGCTGGGCCGGGCCGGTGGCTGGCTCAACGCTATAAAAGTTACCCTGGGCTTTTTGGAGTTAGCGCTGGCAATGAAATTTTTATCGAATGCAGATTTATCGAAAGGCTGGCGGCTGCTCGACCGCGAAATTTTTCTCTGCATCTGGATGGGTATTTTTCTGGCGCTTGGTTTTTATTTATTTGGCCTTATCCGGTTTAAACACGATGATGCGCTGCCCGAAAACGATTTTGGCGCACCGCATCTTTCTGTTACAAGATTATTCTTTGCCATGGCATCGTTTTGTTTTGTGTTTTATATGGTACCGGGCCTGGCCGGCGCACCCTTAAAAGGTATAAGTGCTTTTTTGCCACCGATGGGCACACAGGATTTTACGGCTGCTGACCGCTTAAACACCAATGAAACAACACAGCAAAACAGCTATGCAGGAAATACATTACCCAAACCCGTGAAGTATGCCGCTAATATGCTGATATACGAACCCGATGTTGTAAAAAAATATGGCATTACAACATATTTCGATTATAAGGAAGCCCTGCAAATTGCAAGACAACAACATAAACCCCTTATGCTTGATTTTACCGGCATCAACTGTGTGAACTGCAGGAAAATGGAAAGCCAGGTATGGAGTGATCCGGAAGTGCTGCAACAATTAAAAACCAATTTTATTATTGCTTCCCTGTATGTAGATGCACAACATGTAGATATTCCGCGGCAGGAGCAGTTTTATTCGAAAGCATTGGAAAAACAGGTAGAAACTTTAGGCGATAAAAATGCAGATATGCAGGTTTCAGCATTTGGCGCCAATACGCAACCCTATTATTTCTTTCTTGATGATAACGAACAACAGCTGGTGAGTGAAGGATATGGTTACGATCCCGATATCAAAAAATTCTCATCGCTGCTGAAGCAGATAAAAAACAAATTTGCAGCTGAAAGCGGTAACAATACCGCCGGTTCATACTAACTCCAGGCAGATGCGCATCTGCAACTAATCTTCCAAATTCCAGGTGATGCCGGCTCCCATCCTGAAAGTATAGGGATATGTTTTCACAGCGTTTTTACTGGTTATAGAAGTAATCGCATAATTAAAGGATGGAATTACGGCCAGGCTTAATTTTTTATTAATCTTATACTCAATTGCGGCATCGGCGGCAAAAGAAAAATAAGCCGGCCGCTGGCCTTTAAAATTAGTTAATGAAACGGTTTGCCGGTTACCATCTTTTTTTATTTCTGTTTCTATTTTAGAGCCAAGTATAATGTGGGTGTAAATACCAGCGCCCGGCGTTACCGTTAACCTGCTTTGCGGGTTAATAGTGTACACTGCCATCAAAGGAATATTAAGCGAGGTTATATGATGTTCCGTATTGGTTGCGGCCACACTATCGCCGGGAATAGCGGTTTGGCCAAAAACTTTATCCAGGTACACATAACCGGCAGTTGTTATTAATTCATAGCCTTTATTATCTGAAGCAGCATGCAGGGTTTGAGAGGCAATTGCAGTACTTGAATTTGCATATAACAATCCGGTTTTGAAACTTAATTTTTTAGTGAAATGATACCCGGCAAAAAATCCAGCAGAAAAAGACGGTTCATGATGTTCTCTTTGCGCCAGCACAGCCGGCTGCACAGGTTCGGGAAAACTGCCGTCATTATCTAAACGCTGCCCGATAAAATCAACCGAAACATAAGGTGTAAGACTCCAGTATTTGGAAAATACCTGTTTGGCAGGCGCTGTTGTTTTTCCGGCAATTGTATTGGTTGTATTAAAAGACGTATCGCTGTTATTTTGTTCAGAAGCAACAGCCGGTTGTTTTTCATCCGCATTTATTTTATTAGCAGAAAAAGCCGTTTCGTCCAGGCTGTCGGTATTATAAAAACCTTGCAGGTGCTGATTATTGCCAGGTTCAGACTTAGCTATGCTTTCATCGTTTGCATGCGCGGCACTCTTTCCGGGTAAAGCATAAAAAGATTTTTTGTAATCAATTCCGCTTGTTTTTTTGTATGCATACCTACCGGTTTTTTTGTTTGCTGTTAGGCCAGTACGAGCAGAGTTGGTCATGAATATCGAATCATGCACACCGGCAAATGAATCCTGCTGTTTTTTCACAGTGCTGTTTTCCTGTTGTACTAAAGTATGTTTGCCCGCAAGGTTATTATCGTCCGGGTTGCTGCTGCGGTTACCGGCAAAAAACAATTCATAGGCAATAAAAGCACTTAGCAATACACACAGCATAGCAGCAATTCTTTTCCACATGGCCATACGGCTTCTGAAATAGAGCGCATCTCTTTTATCTAGCTGCGCATTTATTTTTTCCCATACTTCAGGGGAAGGCTCATCTTCATAAGATTGATAAGCTTTTCTGAACAAATCATCGTTGTTGTGTAAATTTTTATTCATAGGCAAAACGTTCATCCCAACGAGGTTTTTTGTTGTTGAATAATTTTTTTGCGAAGAATTGCGCGGGCATCAGCAAGGTTTGATTTGGAGGTTCCTTCTGTAATGCCAAGCTGTTCTGCAATTTCTTTATGTTTAAACCCTTCAAAAACATATAAATTAAATACCATGCGGTAAACAGGCGTAAGGCCCTGGATCAATGCCAGCAATTCTTTCTCTTCAAGCAGGGATTCTGTTAAGGGAAGTTCGGCAAAACCCGGATCGTCTATCGTTTCATCAATCACCAGGCGCATTACGTTGCTTCTTTTACCCCTGTATTTTGCCAGCGCAGCATTAATCATTATCCTCCTTATCCAGCCCTCAAAAGAGCCTTTACCGGCATATTTATGCATATTGCCAAACACCAGCATAAACCCATCCTGTAAAATTTCCTCGGCTTCCTGTTTATTTTTCGCATACCACATGCAAAGACCCATCATTTTACGGCAATACATATTATAAAGGGCTGCCTGCGCATTTTTTTCACCCTTTATGCACCCGTTAATGATCTGTACCAAGATCTCCGCCAACTATAATATTTTAAAAGTAAGATGTAAATTTCCGCAAAAAGGTTGGGCGCGTTCAAAAGATTGGCCAACCTGCCGGTGTCCTTGAAAGTTTAACTTAATCACTCTTCCCCCGTATTCTTAAGCTTCATCAATAAAGTGTAAGCGCCCTTTGTTACAATTTGTTTGCCTTTTAATGGAGTTGCATTCTTTATTTCAACAAACCCTTTTTCGCTGATGCCGGTTATTACCGGCACCATTTCAAATTTATTATTGCCGGTAATAACAAACAGATAATTCTTCGCTTCAAAATTTACAACAGCATCTTCAGGCGCAGCAAAAACTTTTACATTATTCTCTTCAATATCTGCATTCATGTACATGCCGGGTAACAAATTTTTATCGAAATTTTTAAAATGACAATGCACCTCAACAGTTCTATCGGAAGATATGTCTTTGCTGATGAGAATGATCTCACAATCATAACGCCTGCCTGTATCATTATTAGTATATGCCGTTAAGTGCTGGCCTATTTTCAGCTTGTTAACATCCTTCTCAAAAACTTTTAAGTTAAGATGAATATCATCGGGGTTTACCAATTCAAATAAAACATCAGGCGGATTTACATACTTCCCAATGTTTACATCAACCTTTGATACAAAACCATTGATAGGCGAATAAACGTTGATGGTTTTTGAAATATTATCAGCATTCAATTGTTCAGGATGAATATTAATAAGTTTTAGCTTTTGTGCCAAAGCATTCAATGAAGTCCTGCTGCTATTATATTTCAACTGCGCCTGCTGAAAACTTTTATCACTGGCCGCTTTGCTTTTATTAAGCTCTTTTTGCCTGTTATAATCCGCTTCATCATATACGAGCTGAGATTTTGTGTTGAGATATTCCTGCTGCATCTGTATATACTGCAAATCTTCCATTACAGCAATCGCTTCTCCTTTACTTACATGCATGCCCGGCAGTAATTGGGTTGATTTTAAATAACCTCCCAAAGGCACGCTTACCGAAACTATGTTTTGTGGCGGCACATCAATGCTGCCATTTACTTTTATAATGGATGATAATTGCTGCTGCTGCAATGTATCGGCCTGCAACTGGGCGGCCTGCATCTGGGCATCGGTTAACACCACAACATTGCCCGTTGAATCAGGCAAAACTGCTTTTGTTTGCTCCTGCTGTTTTGTGCTGCTGTTACAGGCAATAAAGAATATTGATATTAATGTGATAATTACTTCTGTTTTCATTTCTCTTGGTTTGAAACATAATAGTTGATATAAATAACGCTTTCATTCAAAGCCTGCACGGCCTCCAGATAACTGTTTTGAATACTGATGGCTTCATTGGTTAATACAACCCAATCGAGGTAATTAATATCGCCATCAGTAAACTGGAGGTTGGCCGTTTGCATAATGGTATCGGCATTATGGAGGGCTGTTTGCCGGTAATAATTTACCGCCCGCAAATTGTTGTTATACTGCAGTAACACACTGCGGTATTGGGTTTGCAGGTTTTGCAATTGCAGGTTGAAATTATTCGCTGCAATTTCTTCATTCACTTTTGCCGCATTGGCTTTTGCTTTTTGTGCGCCGGAAAATATGGGTACGCCAATGCTAACCTGGAATGCATTAAACCTGTCTGAGGACGAGTAGGTCTTTTCATCCGGGCCAACACCGCGGAAGGTTTGGCTGAAATAACCAACACTTAAATCAGGCAACAACTTTGAGCGTTCCAATCTCGTGGTTGCTGCTGCAATTTTTTCCTGCTGCCGGTAAACCTGCAATAGCGGATGCTGTGCCAGCATCGAACTATCCAAAACCACAGGAATAGTTGCTGCGATTGTATCGGCGGCTGGTTCAACATCATTGTTTGTATTTAATAAATATTGAAACCGGGCTTTTGTAACCTCCATTTGTTGTTGTAACGAATGCAGCTGCAATTGAATATTTCCGCGTTGCGTTTCTGCTGTTGTTTTCTCCAGTATATTGCTTTCACCGGTTTTTAAACGCAGAACTGCTTTGTTTAGGAATATTGCATAATTGCTGTCAGCGCTTAATAACAATTTTTCTTTTTCTTTTTGTATGACGAACTGATAAAAAGCCTGCGTAACTTCTTTTTTTATTTCGTGCTGCTGCAATGTTTTATTTAATACTGCATTTTGCAGTTCTTCTTCATATACTTTCCTCTGATTGGAGTAAACGGTTGGGAAATTTATAGACTGGCTAATGCTAAAACGATTATCAAAATAAGCACTGTTCACCTGCCCGAATTCTGCTGCTACATTCGTTTGCGGTATCATCGCTGATGATTTAATTAATGCTTGCTGATACTTTGCTTTCAGCATTTCATTTTTAACAGCAAGATTATTTTTCAACGCTGTATCAATGGCCGCCTGCAATGATATTTTTGTTTGAGCTTCAGCATGCAATCCTGTTGCACACATTGCAATTATTAATAAAATCAAGACTTTCATAGAAGAGACTTTTGTTTTCTGTTTCTTTCCTTTAAATGCCACAAACAATACCGGCAGTACAAATAAGGTGAGAAAAGTTGCTGTAAGTAATCCACCAATAACAACAGTTGCCAAAGGTCTTTGAACTTCAGCGCCGGCGCCGGTGCTTAATGCCATCGGCAGAAAACCCAGTGATGCAACAGAAGCAGTCATCAATACAGGCCGCAACCGCAGTCTTGTGCCATTCATTACAATATGATAAATGTTGGTATAACCATATTCTTTTTGACGATTGAATTCAGCTATCAATACAATTCCATTCAATACGGCAACACCAAATAATGCAATAAACCCAACACCTGCACTGATGCTGAAAGGCAATCCACGCAGTGCTAAAAAACACACACCGCCAATGGCAGATAAGGGAATAGCTGTATAAATTAGTAACCCTTGTTTAACTGACTTCAATGCAAAAAACAATAAGAGAAATATCATAATTAATGATGCAGGCACGGCAACACTTAAGCGCTTTTTAGCAGCAATTAAATTTTCAAATTCGCCGCCGTATGTAACATAATAACCCGGCGGTAGTTTTAACTGCGCATTTACTTTTTGCTGCAGTTCATTTACGATGCTTTGCACATCGCGGCCTTTTACATTAAAACCCACAACAATTCTCCTGTGACTGTCTTCCCTTTGTATTTGATTAGGGCCATTTATAATCTGCACATCAGCTAACTGGTATAAAGGCACCTGTGTACCATTGGGGGCCGGTATTAAAAGATTCTGAACATTCCCCAGATTCCGCCTTTCGTTTGGCACCAGTTTTACTACCAGCTCAAAGCGCTTCTCGCCTTCAAACACAACCCCGGCGCTCTTTCCGGCGAAAGCCGCATTCAATACATTATTCACATCACTGATATTTAAATTATATTGGGCAATCGCATTGCGGTTATATTTCACAATGATCTGCGGCATGCCGGTAACCGGTTCAACATATAAATCGGCACTGCCTTTTACTGTGCTTACAATTTTTGCAAGCTTCTGCGCATTATCTGCCAGTACATTCAGGTCTTCGCCAAAAATTTTACAAACAACGTCTTGTCTTGCACCTGTCATTAACTCGTTAAACCGCATTTGAACAGGATATTGAAAACTGGTGGTGATACCGGGCACTGCGTCCAATGCTTTAGTCATCGTATCGGCAAGGTCATCAAATGAATTTGCGGTTGTCCATTCTTTTTTATCTTTCAATATCACCATCATATCCGTTGCTTCCATAGGCATCGGGTCTGTCGGCACTTCGCCACTGCCAATCTTTGTAACCACTTTTTCCACTTCCGGAAACTGCATTAAAATATGCGCTGCCTGTTGTGTGCTGTTAATGGTTGTATTAAGATTGCTGCCTGTAAGCACTCTTGTATCAACAGCAAAATCGCCTTCTTCAATTTGCGGGATAAATTCACCGCCAAGGCGGTTAAAAATGATAATGGCGAAAACAAACATTGCCACAGCAACGCCAACAACAGTTTTAGGATAATGTAATACTTTCTTTAATGTTCGCTGATAAAGATTTTCGAGGCGGAGCATTATTTTATCCGAAATGTTTTGCTTTGTTTTTACTCTTTTGCTCAGCACTAATGAGCTCATCATGGGAATGTAAGTGAGCGAAAGAATAAATGCGCCAAGCAGGGCAAAGGCTACAGTTTGGGCCATTGGCCTGAACATTTTGCCTTCAATACCTTGTAAGGTGAAGATGGGAACGTAAACAATCAGGATGATGATTTGACCAAATACAGCGCTGTTCATCATTTTGCCGGCCGCATCATTTACAATGCCATTCATTTCATACTGTGTTATTTTGGTTGACGTGGCAAGTTTGTGGCTGTGCGCTATGTGATGCATCACGGCTTCAACAATAATCACAGCACCATCTACTATCAATCCAAAATCCAAAGCGCCCAAACTCATCAGGTTACCGCTAACACCAAATACATTCATAAGTATAATCGCAAACAACATGGATAAAGGAATAACTGAGGCAACGAGCAAACCGGCACGAATGTTTCCCAGAAAAAGAACAAGGATAAACACAACAATAATGGCGCCTTCAATCAAATTTTTTTCAACCGTATGAATAGCATTGTTCACCATTTTTGTCCTGTCGAGAAAAGGTTCTATCACAACGCCTTCAGGCAAAGTTTTTTGTATGTCTGCAACTTTTTCCTTTACATTCCTGATAACTTCATTGCTGTTTGCACCTTTCAGCATCATTACAATAGCGCCGGACACTTCTCCTTTATCATCATAACACATTGCGCCGTACCGCGTAGCATAACCAAGCTGCACTTTCGCCACATCGCGTATAAATAATGGTGTTCCGCTGTTGCCGGTTTTAATAGTGATGTTACTGATATCATCAACAGAGTTCACCATGCCCTCACTTCTGATAAATAACACAGCCGGACCTTTTTCAATGTAAGCGCCGCCCGTGTTTTGATTGTTGTTCTGCAAAGCATCAAAAACATCGGTGATATTGATGTTGTAAGATTTTAATTTGTTCGGGTCAACAGCTACTTCATATTGCTTAAGATTACCGCCAAAACTGCTTACCTCAGCAACACCTTTTACACCTAACAACTGGCGGCGCACTATCCAATCCTGTATTGTTCTTAACTGCGTTTTATCATACTTGTTCTCATATCCTTTTTTAGGGTGAACTACATATTGATATATCTCTCCAAGCCCTGTTGTAATAGGCCCCAATGCCGGTGTGCCAATGCCCGGCGGGATTTGCGTTTGCACCTGCTGCAAACGCTCAGCAACCTGCTGTCTTGCCCAATACACATCCACATCATCATTAAAAATGATGGTAACAATAGACAGGCCGGCACGTGAAAAACTTCTTATTCGTTGCAGCCCGCTAATATTACTGTTGGCAAGTTCAATGGGAAATGTTACGAGGTTTTCAATATCGGTTGCTCCAAAGGCGGGCGCTGTAGTTATAACCTGCACCTGGTTATTCGTTATATCGGGCACCGCGTCAATGGGCAGTTGCTGTACTTGGAAAATTCCGTAGATAACCAACGCCATAACAAAGAGCCCGATAATAAGTTTATTCCTCACGGAAAACTCAATTATCTTATTCAGCATAATTCTGTTCTGTTAATTCATAAGTTTGATTACTGATTAATCAAAGGCAGGCATGCAAACATGCATGCAAATAATTCTTTCAAATAAAAAATAAACTAACAGCTTTTGGGAGGTTGCCAGATGTTAGGGCCATACGTATAATGAGAAAAAGATTGTGTGTATTGAGGAAAATCTTTGGTAATTAGTTCAACCGGTTTTATAACAAAAAAAGATTGTGTCTGAATGAGGACGGTAGTTGAAATATTGTAGGCTACTGAAGGGTTTTGCTCTTTAAAAGGCAGTTGCATATCTGCTGCTGCATCAGGATTTTTATCAACGGGTTTAAGATAATGTTCATCAATAAAGCTCCACAAAGTTTCATTTTTGTTACCTGCTTCATGGGCCTGCAAATGTTCAAATAACATCGGCAGCTTTATAAACTGGTAAAATTCTGTTGTTGTAAACAGGTAAACTAAGAAGAATAATATTGAGATTAATTTCTTCAAGGCTCACAAAGTTAAACACTAAAAATCGAATATTGAATGCTGAAACCAGGGTAAATTTCATTTATAACCAAAGTCATCATTCTTCCTGATCAACGTCAGTCAAACTGCTTTGCGGCCTGATTAATTTCATGCTATAAAAAAATTAATATGAAAACAATAATTGCCCCCGTAGATTTTTCAACGGTAGCAGAAAATGCCTCCTTATATGCTGCGGAACTGGCAGCAGATATTAAAGCTGACCTGGTATTGCTGCATATAATGGAATTGCCTATTGCAGTTGCCGAATATCCTGTTACAGACAGTGCATTTGACGAAGCCGGAATAGAGAAAGAATTACAAACGTTGAAAACGAAACTACTTGCAGCGGTTAATAACAAAGTTAATATCAGGACGAAAAACATTTTAGGTTCTCCTGAACAACAGATAAAAGAGTTGTGCAAAACGATAAAACCCTTTGCAGTGGTCATAGCAACGCACAGCAGCAGTGCGCTTGACCGTTTTTTCCTGGGGAGCACTACTGTTTACAGTGCAAAGCATTTAAACTACCCTGTAATTGTTGTGCCCCATAATGCAAAATATCAGGCAATAAAAAAAATAGCGCTGGCTGCAGATTTAAAGAACGTTTACGATGTGCCCGTAGAAGAAATAGAATCAATCGTAAAATTATTTAATGCAGAGCTTGAAGTTTTACATGCCGCAAAGAATGAGAAAGCTATTAACCGGGATAGCGTTGACAGTTTATCGCTCGACCATCGCCTGATTGCTTTAAATCCCCAGTTCCATGTTGTGAAAAATAATGATACAATCATAGGCATAACAGATCTTGTAAAAGAACATAATATAGACCTGCTAATCATTATACCCAAAAAACATGGCCCTTTTCATAAATCTCAGTCGAAAGATTTTATTTTTTATACCGATGTACCGCTGATGGCCATACATGAAAACGACCTGGTACCTGAATAATAAACCGAAAATAAATTTTATGCGAAGAATTTTGCTGGCAACAAGTGCCAATGATATAAAAACTTCTGCTGTCGATTTCGGCTGCTATATAGCCAATCTTATGCGCTCGCCGCTAATAGGCTTTTTACTTGAACAAAAACAAAAAAAAGAACTGGCCGAACGGTTAGTGCTTGTGGAAAACAACGATTATGAAACAACGTTGCCGGCAGAAATTGCGGCTAATGCAGATATTTTCAGTAACCGGTGTTTGCATAATGACGCCCGGCATACAGTTCGTCATATACAGGGCAACCCTTTGCAGGAAATAGTTAATGAAAGTTTGTATGCTGACATAATATTAACCGATGGCAATACAACTTTTAACGGGTACGATGGATGGCCTTCGCAATTTGTAAAAGAATTATTGGAACATGCAAAATGCCCGGTAATTGTTACCCCATTTGATTTTGATGAAATTAATGAAGTGGTTTTTGCTTATGATGGTACCGATTCGTCAATTTTTGCAATGAAACAATTCATTTATCTCTTTCCTGAATTAACGGATGTAAAAACCACCGTTTTGCAGGTACTGGATCAGGAAGAACATGATATAACCGAAAAGAAAAAACTGAAGGAATTTTTAATGATGCATTATGGCGCTGTTCACTATGACACCTTGGTTGGTAGTGCTGAAACAGAACTATTTAAAAAATTTCTTTCGCAGCGAAATAAAATACTGGTGATGGGCGCTTACGGAAGAAAGAATTTCTTTAGCCGCAGCACTGCGGACATTCTTTTGAAAACCTTAAACATACCGGTTTTCATTACCCATTATTAGGAAATACGTTTACGCTTCTTTTAAATAATTGTATCGTTGGAATTTTTCTGGACGCATACTGCAACTGAATTATATCACCAGTTAAATACCTGTAAAGAAGGTTTAACTGAAGCTGAAGTTTATCAAAAACGATCGCAGCATGCCGATAAAACCAAAATTAAAAAGCCCTGGATAAATGATTTAATACTGCTTTTATCACAGTATAAGAATCCATTAATATTATTGTTGGTCTTCGCCGTTATACTTTCAACCGTTTTGGGTGAATATTCAGAAAGCATCATCATCTTTATTGTATTATTGCTTACCGGCATCCTGGGATTTTTCCAGGAACGGAGTGCGGGCCGCGCTGTTCAGGAACTCCGCCGGCTGGTGCACAATAAAGCGTCTGTAAAAAGAGATAATATTGAAAAAGAAATTCCGGTTGATGAAGTAGTTGCGGGCGATATTATCCTGTTAAATGCCGGCGATATTATTCCTGCCGACTGTTATATCGTTCAGTCAAATGATCTGCACATAAATGAATCCGTACTTACGGGCGAATCTTTTCCTGCAGAAAAATTTACCGGTGATTGCAATGTTAGGGCGCCTTTATCAAAAGTTACCAACGCAGTATTTAAAGGCACAAGTGTTATCAACGGAACCGCGACTGTACTTGCCGTAACTACAGGAGACAAAACTATCCTCGGCAAAATCGGCTATTCCCTTCAGAAAGAACAGGCACCCACTGCCTTTGAAAAAGGTATCATCAAATTTGGTTACCTGCTCATGTATTTAACCATCGTTATTTCAGTTGCCATCTTAATCATTAATCTTTCCCTTCATAAACCTCTGTTTGACTCTGTTTTATTTGCGCTGGCTTTGGCTGTTGGGTTGACGCCTGAACTATTGCCTGCCATCATTACAATTACTTTAGCCGCCGGCGCCAAACGCATGGCAAACAAAAAAGTAATCGTAAAAAAATTAAGCGCTATTCAAAATCTTGGCGAGATTGATGTTTTATGCAGCGATAAAACCGGTACCCTTACCGAAGGCATTGTAAAGCTTAATGCAGCCATTGATCATGATGGAAAACAAAACGATAAAGTTTTATTATATGCCTTGTTAAACGCAAGCTTCCAAACCGGCTTTTATAACCCTATTGATGAAGCCATTAAAAATGCTTCAGCGATAAGCATAAATGCTTATCAAAAAACCGATGAAGTGCCCTATGATTTTCAGCGTAAGCGCTTAAGCATTGTTGTTATCAGAGCTGACAGTCACATTATGATTACAAAAGGCGCAGTAGATAATGTACTTGCAGTTTGTTCCAGGTTTGAAAGCGCAGATAATGAAATAAAAATTATAAATGATACGATAAAAGACTCTATCCAGGCGCAATATGAAAACCTGAGCGGGCAGGGTTACAGGGTAATTGCTATTTGTTATAAGGATGTAAGTAACGACCCGGTTATAAATAAAGAGGATGAAAAGGATATGATATTTCTTGGCTTTCTTACATTATCCGATTCTCCTAAGAAAGGGATTATAGAATCAATTAACCGGTTAAAAGAAGCCGGCATTTCCTTAAAGATTATTACCGGGGATAATCATTTTGTGGCAAAACATCTTGCGGCGCAAATCAAATTAAATGCGGAAAAAATTATTACGGGAAATGACCTGGAAAACATGAGTGATGATGTATTGCGTATGCATGCAAGGCAGGCCGATGTATTTGCAGAAGTTGTGCCTGAACAAAAAGAAAGAATTGTAAAAGCATTGCAGCAAACCGGCCATGCAGTGGGCTATATGGGTGATGGGATTAATGATGCCAATGCTTTAAAAGCTGCCGATGTAGGTATATCAATTGATAATGCCGTAGATGTGGCAAAAGAAGCCGCAGATCTTGTTTTGCTTGACCAAAATATTGATGTGATTCGTGAAGGCGTTGAAGAAGGCAGGAAAACTTTCATGAACACCATGAAATATATTTATATAACCACAAGCGCCAATTTCGGTAATATGATAAGCATGGCTATAGCTTCTGTAATATTGCCTTTTTTGCCATTACTGCCTGTGCAGATTTTATTAAATAATTTTTTGAGCGATCTGCCTGCAATCGCCATTGCATCCGACAATGTGGATAAGGAACTTGTAACAACGCCGCGCAAATGGAATATAAAATACATACGCCGTTTTATGATCATTTTCGGATTACAAAGTTCTTTATTCGATTTTATAACATTTGGCATTTTATATTACTATTTTCATGCGAGCCCTCAAACGTTCAGAACGGGCTGGTTTATGGAAAGTTTGTTGTCAGAGATATTAATTCTTATTGTGCTAAGAACAAGGCATCTATTTTTTAAAAGCAGGCCGTCGAAATATTTGCAGCTATCAAGCCTTTTTACATTCATCGCCTGTATTATAATTCCTTATTCACCTTTTGCAAAAAACTTTGAACTATCACCTTTGCCCGTTTCTATCTTTTTAAGCGTATTTGCGATAATAGCTGCTTATATCATTTTTGCCGAAATAACAAAGCGGTTTGTGATGGAAAGATTATAGATTTTATAACGCTTTTAGTCAGGCATCATCAGCACGGCCGCTCCGTTAAACTTACCCGTACGCAGTTCCTGTAAAGCTTCATTGGCTTCGTGCAGTTGAAACAATTTTGTTTCAGTTTTAATGTTTGCCTGGGCAGCAAGCTTCAAAAATGCTTCACCATCTTTTCTTGTAAGATTGGCTACAGATTGAATGCTTCTTTCTTCCCATAAAATATCATAAGAAAATGATGGAATATCACTCATGTGAATGCCGCCGCAAACCACTTTTCCTCCTTTATCCACATCCTGCAATGCTTTTGGAATAAGATTTCCAACAGGTGCAAAAATGATGGCGGCATCTAATTTTACAGGTGCTGGTTTTGATGAGTCACCGGCCCATTCCGCGCCAAGTTGCAAAGCAAATTGTTGAGCTTTTAAATCACCATCTCTTGTAAAAGCATATATTTTTTTACGCTGGAAAACAGCGGCCTGTGCTATTAGATGAGCCGCTGCGCCAAACCCATAAATACCGATTGTTTCGGCGGCCTCGTCAATCATGCTGTAAGAACGGTAACCTATTAAGCCTGCGCATAACAGTGGTGCCCCACTGGCATTTGCATACTTCTTATCAAGAGGAAAACAATATTGCTCGTTAGCCACTGTATATTCTGCATAACCACCGTTTATGGTATAGCCTGTAAACAAAGCATTTTCGCATAGATTTTCTTTACCCTGCAGGCAATACTTGCATTTTCCGCAAGTATATCCAAGCCAGGGAATGCCCACAATATCCCCTTCTTTCAATACTGCAACAGCACTTCCTTTTTTTACAACCATGCCAACAATTTCATGACCGATAATCACTGGAAGTTTGGGGTGGGTTAGTTCACCATCGGTAATATGTAAATCAGTACGGCAAATACCGCAGGCAATAATTTTTACAAGCACTTGTTTATCTAATGGTTGAGGGATGGGCAATGTTTTTAAAACCAGCGGTTGCCTTTGTTGTTCGAGCACCATTGCCTGCATAGTAGATGGAAGTTGCATCGGCAGAAATTTATATTGTAAAAAAGTACATAGCTAATTTACCGCACACAATTAAGATATCTCATATCCATTTCACAAAGTTCGAGCTTTGCCTGCTGTTATTCACCCTGACAAAATTCATCTTATAGTTTTCTTCGGATCATAAATTAAAGCTGCTGTTCAGGGTATCTTGTAATTAAAATGAGCGCTATGAACACCTTTTTATCGCGACAGTATCGGCAGGTAATTTTTTAAGATCGCTCAGCCGGGATGATCCGCAGCATATGCGCCTTGCCATTAAGGAATAGCAGCGCCAGTTAATTTCAGGCACAACTGAAAATTATATAATCCCTTTTATAGCCAAACAATAAACAGGAGAACTTAATGCAAAACCTTCTTATCATGTTTTAAGAGAACCATCTTTGACAACAACCATTTTACAGCTAATAAAAAACTTATAGCAGTTATGTAAATTATGAACCCGGCAGTATATATGCGCAACAAGTTAATACCATAATTATCCGGTATAGTTTTATGCCCGTACGATTTAAACAGCATATTCAAAAATGGGATCAGGAAAAGCGGCAGGCTATGTAAAAAACTTATATAAGTTTTTTGCCGGAAGCGGGATAACCAAAATAATAAAGCAGATAAACTGTAAAAAATGATTGAAACGGCCGGCGCCAATACGGCAATCTTTTCAATAACAAGCTGCATTTTGCCGGTGCACAAAGTGAATATCCAGAAGAAGGTTGAAACAAACGCATATGTTATTGGCAGCAAAGGGAAAATTTTTTCAGCTACTACCGGGTGTAAATTCTTGTTTTTACTTATTAAGTAAAATAAGCCATACAATAAAGGATAGCCTGAGAAAAAAATAAAAAAATAGATCCACCAGAAAACTGAGAAAAAAATCTGCATATAATTTTTATGTAAGAATAATTTTTACAATCTGTAAAAAGAATGACTTCCGGCATATCTGCTCATAATATATATCATTGTTACAGACCCATTTCCCGAAAAATGATTAAACGTATAGTTTAAATGGAACCTCGATATTTACACACCCCTTGTATGAGAAAAAATATCATGCCCGGTTTCATTCTAATAACAGGTTTTAACCGCCCGGAAAGCTTATTAGCAGTGTGCAATGAATACAGGCATGTTTAAGCCCTCAATAATTACATCCGCGCTGCTTTTATGAAATAACCTGGAAAGCCAGTCGCGCCCATAAGCACCCATTACAACCATACTGTTTTCCCTGGTGAGCAGGTATGCAAACAATGCATCGCTGGTGTTGCCTTCTTTTACATTTGTTTCAACAGAAACATAATGACTCTGCAACCATAATTTTATTTTATGCTGGTACTTTACTGTATGTGCATGTTTATTTACTTCAAACAATTGAACTTTTTTTTCTTTCAGTGCGGGAAAGAGATAAGTAAATTACTTCATGGCAAACATTGAAGAAGCAGATCCATCATAGGCGAAAATTATTTCGTCTATTGTTTTAAAACCTGCATTGCTCAGGATGACAGGGCATTCACTTTCTGCAAGAATATCTTTTATAAATCTTGATGGTTCACTCGTTGTTTTTTTGGAAAACGACATGCGGGCATCGGCTATCATTACATCTGTAAAGCGGCTTTCGGTTATTAGCTCCTTTGCAGGCATACCACAGTCTACATGCATGGTATGCAGGATATTTTTGACTTTACAGGTTTCATTAAACAATACGGTTGCCATTTCACAGGCTTTTCGCCTGTCGTTATTTGAAGGGATATCAGTAGTTAAAACTGTTTCAATATACGGTTGATTATTCAGGCTTTTTACAACGGGCTTAAAAGCATAGTCGAGGTTTTCAAGCATAATGCCGGTGAGCCTGAGTAACCTGCGCAAAATAACAGCCGCAATTAATTGCATCGGCAGCGGGATAAAGCACATCAATTGCCACAACTATGTTCAACATAAAAAGGTTTTACTGATATGAAACATGAATGCAATTCAGCAGGCAGCTTTACAGAAATTTTCATGGCCATTAAAACATCAGGCCGCCTTCCCGCCGTTTAATTCTTTCAACAGCAGCATCACTTCTTCATCGCTTATCTGGCTGAAATCTTTATAAAACCCTCCTACCCCGTAAAACGGTTCGGGGGTGTACAGGCTGATAAATTCATCCGCTTCTTCCGATATACGTGTGGCTGCCTCAACAGAAGATACGGGCACGGCAACCACTAATTTCTTTGGATTTCCAGCGCGTAATAGTTTCAATGTTACCAGAATTGTTTTGCCTGTTGCAATACCATCGTCCACAATAATTACAATTTTATTCTTTATATCAAGCGGCCCTTTACCACCCATAAATCTTTTGTAGCGTTCTGCAAGCGACTTGCGGATCCGGTTTACTTCACGTTCAATATAATATTGCGGTATGTTATACTTGTTTTCTATAATACTGCCTTCCAGTCCAACTGCACCAATGGCAAATTCCTCATTGCCGGGATAGCCGATTTTTTTTGTCATCAATAAATCCAGCGGAAAACCAAGATGCTTTGCAAGGTAATAGCCTATCGGAACACCGCCTCGCGGCACCGCCAGTATCACCCCTTCTTCATTTTTATATTTTTCAAGAAGCTGCGCCAGTTTCATGGCAGCATCATAGCGATTAAGGAAAAGCATAATTAGATACGTTTATATTCACAGCCTCGCAACAAAAGGCTTAACGAGATATTTTTCAAACCAGTCTTCTGCAAGTTCCGATACAATATGAAGCTTACCTTTTTCTTCAAACAGATGCGAAGCTCCCTGTACTATTTCAATATGCCTGGTGCATTTCATTTTCTGAAAAGCCTTTTGGTTTAGTTTAATCACTTCATTGTCCAGGGAACCAATTATTAAAAGTGTTGGGCATTTAAGTGATGTCAAAGCATTCTCAGTAGCAAGATCAGGCCTGCCGCCGCGGCTTACAAGGGCCTTAATTTCGTCACCGAAACCGGCAGCCGCATTAATCGCTGAAGCAGCGCCGGTGCTTGCGCCAAAATAACCAACAGGTAATTTTTTTAATTGCGGATGCAGTACTGCCCAATGCGTTAATTGCTTCAATCTCTCTGTAAGCAGGGAAATATTAAAACGGTTCTGAATGGTCACATCTTCTTTTGGCGTAAGTAAATCAGCCAGCAATGCCGCAATGTTATTTCTGTACAATATTTCAGCAACATAATTATTCCTCTGGCTAAAACGGCTACTGCCGCTGCCATGTGAAAAGATTACTAATGCAGCCGGCTGTTTAGGTAGATATAAATAAGCGTTGAGAGAAAAGCCATCAAGAGGAATGCTGACTGAAGTTTTATTTTCATGTATTTCATCGTATTGCATATTTAAATTATCGGTTATTGTTCGATGCATGATTATTGATTATGATGTACGAAATAAGTGCAGATAAAAAACAGGAACAATGACTACCATCAAATATTATCGTGATGCTGGGCATGCTTTATTTTTTCTTAAAAACTGACATTTAAAAAAAACTTTTATGCAGATATCTTTTCTAAAAGAAGGCACAGGACAAATCGTATTGTTCAATCAGATGATAACGGAAAACGCGGTTGATCTGAATGATGCCAAAGCTTTGGATACACTGATGGATGCAATCGGCGATTCAAAATATGTATTGCTGGGTGAAGCATCTCACGGCACGCATGAGTATTATACATGGCGCTCAAAAATCAGCCAGCGCTTAATAAAGGAAAAAGGATTTTCATTTATTGCAGTGGAAGGTGACTGGCCCGATTGTTATCGCCTTAACCGCTATGTAAAACATTATAAAGATGCAGCGGAAACAGCGCAGGAAGTATTGCGTGCGTTTAACCGGTGGCCAACATGGATGTGGGCCAACTGGGAAATTGTTGCACTGGCAGAATGGATGCGCAGCTACAACAAAAATCTGCCGCAAAACAAACGCGTTGGTTTTTATGGACTGGATGTTTACAGTTTATGGGAAAGCCTTGAAGCCGTTATAAAATACCTGGATAAGGTTGATCCGCATGCAAAGGAAGTTGCAATGGAAGCATGGAAATGTTTTGAACCTTACAGTGAAGACGAAGGCCAGTCTTATGCACGAGCAACACAACATAAATGGGTGCCTGCTTCGTGTGAAAATGAAGTAATTGATTTACTGGTGGAAATAAGAAAAAGAATGGAGCAATATAACTCGGATCCGGAAGCAACGCTGAACACAGAACAAAATGCCATTGTTGCCGTGAATGCAGAGAGATATTACCGGGCTATGGTAAAGGGCGGGCCGCTGTCATGGAACATCCGCGATCATCATATGGTTGATACTTTAAACCGCCTGATGCAGCATCATGGCATGCATGCAAAAGCTATCGTATGGGAGCACAACACGCATATTGGCGATGCACGTGCAACGGATATGCGCTATGATAATATGGTGAACGTTGGCCAGTTAGTGAATGAGCAACATTTTCATGATGGCGTTTTCAGCGTTGGCTTCGGTTCATTCCAGGGCAGTGTGATTGCAGGAAAGAGCTGGGGCGATATAATGTATGTTATGAATATGCCAAAAGCAAAGGCTGATAGCTGGGAATTTATTTTACATGAAGCCGGCGCAAAAGACCGCATTGTTTTTATGAATGAAGCAGTGCGCAAGTTATGGGGCACCAGGGAAATCGGGCACCGCGCCATTGGCGTTGTGTATAATCCTCAGTGGGAATACGGAAATTATGTGCCCAGTGTAATCCCATCACGCTATGATGCCTTTATTTTTATTGATAAAACCAAAGCTTTACATCCGCTGCACATTCAGCCGCATGGCCACCAAATACCGGAGACTTACCCATTTGGCGTTTAATGCAGCAATTAATAAGCTGATTTGATTCATACCTTTAGGTGCCGGAAATCATTCGATGAGCATTCTCATAATCCTATTTTTATTTCTGTAAAAATCTTCCGATGAAAAAGGTATTACTGGCAATTGCAGAAAATAAATTGCCCGAAAGCGCATTTGAGTTTATAAGCCGGCTCAATGAAATAAATCCACTGTTGTTAACAGGAATTTTTCTCAGAGAAATTATCTATATACCTGATCCTGCCTTCAGCTACTACGGAATGGTGAGTGGCGCAGGTCATAATGCGGAAGCTGAAGCCATTGTTCAGAAGGATATTCAAAGGCGCACTGATTGGTTTGAAAAAGCCTGTCAAAAAAAACACATTGAATACCGCGTTCATAATGATACAGACGACCTGATTGTGGAGGCATTGGTGAAGGAAACCCGCTTTGCCGACCTGCTGGTGGTGAATGCTGAAGCGTTTTACCAATTATCAGAATTAACCGAGCCGGAAGGTTATTTAAAATCGATTTTACACCTGGCCGAATGTCCCGTATTGATCGTGCCGCAAAAATTCAGCTTCCCGGAAAATATTGTGCTTGCCTATGATGGCAGCGCCTCTTCCGTATATGCCATCAAACAATTTTCATATATATTGAATGAGTTGTGTAATAAGGATGTAATAGTTGTGCATGAGGCAGCCGCAAACAGCGAAAAAATACCGGATGAAGCTTTGATTGAGGAGCTTGCTGCACGGCATTTTAATACACCCAATTTGCTGATGTTTCATAAGCACATGATGAGGCTTGCCGAATGGGTAAAGGTGAAACAATCAGCTATGCTGGTAACAGGAAGTTACAGCCGGTCAAATTTCTCTGAAATGTTCAGGAAAAGTTTCGCTTCAAAAATTATCCGCGATCATAAAATGCCGGTATTTATTGCTCATAAATGATTGAAGCGAAGTCAACGCCTTAGTACCCATTTCTTGTCTATTCCGAAACTTTTAAAGATAGCAAACAAATATTTCATGACATTTAACGAGCTATAGCAATTTCATAGTAATAATGTCTTCATTCAGCAAACATAGTTCTGCTACAAATTACACCATGCACAATAAGACGGTTTTGGTGCGAGGCGGAAAAAAATATTTTGATTTACTGGAACACATCATTGACCAGGCGCATACTATTATTCATCTCCAGACATATATTTTTAATGAAGATGAAACAGGGAACCGTATCATCAATGCCTTGCTGAAAGCCGCAGGAAGGGGCGTTCAGATTTTTATTGTGCTGGATGGTTATGCATCAAGAAATATCTCGAAGGCATGTATCAAAAACCTTAAATCGGCCGGCATTCATTTTCGCTGGTTTAATCCCATATTCAGAAGCCGGTATTTCTATTTTGGAAGAAGACTTCATCACAAAGTTGCAGTGGCTGATGCCCTTACCGGTTTGGTTGGTGGCGTAAACATTGCTAACAGATATAATGATTTAAGTGAACCTGCATGGCTGGACTGGGCATTGTTTGTGCAGGGTGAAGCTTCCCTGCAGCTTAATAACATCTGTGCAGATATATGGAATAAATCCATGTGGGGCAAACGATCCGGTACCAGGTTTATATTGCCAGAAAACCCTTTGATACCAACTGATATATGTATGGTCCGTGCCCGTGTAAACGATTGGGTACGCGGTAAAAAGCAGATTTCAAAAACATATACTGATATGCTGAAACAAGCTCAGCATTCCGTAACAATTATGTCAAGTTACTTTTTGCCGGGCGTACTTATAAAAAAACATTTAAGTGCCGCTGCAAGGCGTGGGGTAAAAATAAAAATTATTGCAGCAGGAGTATCGGATGTACTATTGGCAAAGCAGGCTGAGCGCTATGTGTATAGCTGGCTGTTTAAAAACAATATTGAAATATATGAATACAAAAAAACGGTTTTGCATGGCAAGCTCAGCACGTATGATAAAAAATTTGTTACGGTGGGATCATACAACATAAATAATGTAAGTGCTTATGCAAGTATTGAATTAAATCTTGATGTGCTGGATGCACCTTTTGCAAAAAAAACAGAAACGGTTTTACAAAAAATAATCCGCGAAGACTGCATACAAATTACGGAAGCGGAATATAATGGGAAAGCAACCTTTTTCATGCATGTATGGCAACGGCTTTGTTACGATATTTATCGCATTATACTTTTTCTTTTTACTTTCTATTTTAAAAGGCGCCATGGCTGATCACCACTGATTCTCTGGAGCAGTGCCGCGATACTTTCCCGGCTCCAGCCGGCAAAGCGGCCACGCTGCACTACAAGCGCATTGCTGCTGTGTTGCAAAAAATAACGAAAAACAAAGGGTGCATTGGCATATTGCCAGCCTGCAATCTGGCCAAAACGCAAATCGTTAAACGCAAGCGTATCATTTTGTAATGAAGCCGTATAGAAGCCTTTTGAAAATCGTTTTAAATCCTGCAATTCCGGATGATCCGACACGCCTTTTAAAAGGTATTCATTGCGCGGAAAAAAATGCAATTGCATCCGAACCTGCTCATCAAAAAGGGAGCGGTAACCTATATAAAAGCCACTGTCAGTTTCAGCAACCACATACCATAATAAAGTATTGAATGGTGTGGGCGTTGAAAAATATTTTGTATAAAGAATATGCTCTGCAGCTAAAGCTTTTTTTACTTCCGTATTAATTTTAATTTTATTAATGCAGCAAAAACATAAATAAAGAGCCGGCAGTATAATGCCAAACCTCCACCAGAACTTTCTTTTTCTCCGGTGTGCTTTTGTAATGACTAATATTAAAAACGCAATACCGGCCCAAACAGAAAAGAACGGATCAATAACAAAAATGGTATTGAATGAAAAGCGATGGTGTGAGAAAGGTTCCAGCCATCCAATACCATAGGCATTAAAACCATCAATAAAAATATGAACCAACATTTCAACGATAAAAAACCCTATCCAGGTCTTTAAAGAAATATTGTGCGGCCTGTGCAGTCTTTCTGCAAGCAATGCCAACAATGGAACTGCAATGCATACAAACAGCAAAGAATGTGTAAATCCACGGTGCGCCAGCAAATTTTCAGCCGGATTTAACCATGCACCTGCAATAAAATCTATATCCGGGAGGCTTTGAACTAAAGCCCCCCACAGCATCGCTTTTCTGCCCAATTTTTTACCGGCAAAAGCCTCGCCTATGCAGGCGCCAATGGCTATATGTGTTAATGAGTCCAATTAAACCGTGGGTTTATCAATCACTGTTTTTATGTCTTCCATCAATTCTACCTGCACTTTTTGAATATCAAAAAGTGTTTTCATTTGTTCGGCAATAAGCAGGTCGAGTTTCTGATGCATATTACGTATTTCGATCTCAGCTTTCAGGTTAATAAGATAATCGTTTATGGCCCGCCGCCTGTCTTTTTCTTCCTTGCGGTTTTGGCTCATCATAATAACGGGTGCCTGCACCGCAGCGAGCGCCGATAAGAAAAGGTTCAGCAGGATAAAGGGGTACGGATCAAAGGCTTTTTTCAGCAATAAAATATTTATGGCCGCCCAGGCAATTAAAAAGGAAACGAACACAATAATAAATTGCCAGCTTCCGCCAAACGCAGCCACACGATCAGCAACACGTTCACTAAAAGAGGTTTCTCTTTCTTCAAATTCCATCAGCTTGTTGGTAATAAGCTTTTCTTCTTCGATTGCTTTTATAACAATGTCATGTAATTTCTCATGCTGCAGGTTTTCACTCTGCAGCAAATCATAAAACTTATCTTTCTCTGTCATACACAGAATAATTTATCATGTTGCAAATACAGCAACTTATTGATCATGCTAAATGATATAGATCATCCTGTCAGCTAATTGTGCTTATAAATATATACCTCCTGAATCATTTCCCGAACTGATACACCTCATATAAAAACTACTTTAAGCTTAATAGGTTTGATACTATAAAAGATTGTTATGAAAGAATTCAATCTAAGAAACGTTCCGGCCGGCGCTCATGAAATGATGGCTTGGCTGATAGTGCTGATGATGATGTTATTTGGTTATAAATACCTTAGAGAAATTGTTGAATATGTTTTATTGAAGTTTTACGACTATTTCATCCAGCACAGATTTTAATGCGGGACTTACGCACATTACTGCATCCATCAGGGTTTAAACTATCGCCTGATGCAAGCCATTAATAATAAGCACCACAGGCTGCATAAATAAAGAAATTGATTTATCAGGCAAGAAATTTACGTAACGGCTTGTAAGCATTTTAATACCGCTTATTAAAATAATACCGGCAATTGCTTTTAATTTCTGCTTTTAGAATACCAGCCATTTTAATTTTTCAAATAACTCACCTTTCTTCCTGCATGAAATGGGCAGCCACTGATTATTGATCATAACCATAACCGGAGGTGGTCCTTTTAAAACCTTTACAACATGCTGCATATTGATAATGTAGGATTTATGTATTCTCCAGAAATGACGGGAAGGTAAAAGGTTTTCAAAATAACACAGGTTTTTACAAACAACATAAGATTGGCCGCCTGATAAAATAATCCTGGAATAGCTGTCCAGCGCTTCCATATACAAAATTCTTCCAAGCTCTATAATTTCATATCCATTTGCAACACGAAAAATAATTTTGTGTTGTATGTTTAGGGTATTTTCAGAGCTGTCTTTATGAATTGTTTTCATAGCAAGTTTTGTGGATTATAGTTTACGAGATTATATAGTTAGTATATAATACTGTAGGTTTATGGCACCTCAGCAGTTGTTGTTCTGCATTTTCATTTTAGTAATTATATAATATGTTTCAATTTGCCAGGCCAAAACGTGAGCGCTTAAATAAGAGAGTAAAAAAATTTAATTATGCCGTGTGGAAGTGATTGCTGTTTGTTTCCATCTTTTCAGATAAGCTAATCCATCAACTATTTTCTCATTCACAGATGTATCAATATACATTTCTTCCATCTTTTCCTTAACCAGGTTTTGCATTTCATCGAGTGTGATACCAGGATTTGTAAACGCTCCGCTCTGGTAGCAGTATTTACAATATTCATGATTTTTAGAGCCATCACTTTCGGTACCTAACATGCTTTCATCAGTTAAAGGCATACCGCAACTTTGACAAATATTTTCTGTATACATAATATAAAATTTTCAAGGTTTAACTATCGGCAATCCAGCCGCCGTCAACAGGCATACAAATACCTGTTACAAAAGAAGCACTGTCGCTACACAACCATATAACCGCATTCGCCACTTCATCTGCATTTCCCATTCTTCCCATAGGCTCCATATCAACGTATTTTTTTTCAACTTCTTTATCCCTGCCAGTAATGCGGTCTATCATGGGTGTTTCAATAACGCCGGGGCAAACAGCATTTACACGAATATTTTGTTTGGCATTTTCCAGTGCTGTTGTTTTTGTAATACCGCTTACACCATGCTTGCTTGCAACATAAGCGGGCAATGCAGGAAAACCAATTAACCCGGCTACAGAAGCACAATTTACAATAGCACCTTTGCCTTGTTTCAGCATTTCCGGAATTTCATATTTCATGCAAAGCCATACACCTTTGAGATTGACAGCTATGGTTCTGTCCCAGTTTTCTTCGGTGCAATCCTGCGTGTTGGCAAAACTGCCTTCAATACCGGCATTATTAAAAGCAAAATCCAGTCTTCCAAAAGTTGCAACCGTTTCCGCAATCATTGCTTTTACATCACCGCTTTTTGCAACGTCACATTTTATAAATATGCCTTCGCTGCCGGCCGCCTTAACCATGTTCAATGTTTCCTGAACCTTGTCTTCTACAAAATCAGCAACCACAACCTTTGCGCCTTTGGCAGCAAATGCTGCAGCTGCAGCCCGGCCTATACCATAGCTTCCGCCTGTAACCAGGGCCACTTTATTTTTAAAACTATTTTCCATAAGTATAATTACTATTGATAAGCCTCATCTTACTGCTTCCTGCCGTTCTTTGTACTGCTTAAGCTGGTGTAAGATTTTTTTTATTGATTGATACAATGCTTTATCAAAGTCTGCTGCACTTTCCTTTACAAACAGCACCCGTTGCGGGAGCAACATTTTTGCTTCTATACAATACTTTTTTCCTTTCTCATCGCCTTGATCAGAAACAATGATATCACAAGCAGTAATGCGCTGATAAAACTTTTTTAAAAGCGCTATTTTATGTTCAATTTTTGCTTTTCTTTTTTCCGATAAATCAAAATGCGGTGATGCTATATTTATTTCCATTATTACGCTTTTATTAAAATTATCTATCCGTTATACAGCTATCTATAACCTGTATCAAGCAGTAGCATGATAGTCCTCATTGCAGTCATGATGCTTATAAAATGCATTCCGCAGGTTCTATAATTGAAGAACGGAGATGCACATAATTGCAGGTAATAAAAGATTGCTCGTTATCTGCCAGCTTTCTTTCAATACCATTTATCTTTTCTGCCTCCAGTTGTATTGCTGCTTTGGTTTTTTTAATTGCGAGATAAATTTTTTTAACATCGCTGAATATCTCCCCTCTTTTAATTGCAGCATAATACGCATCGGTTAAAATATGCAAGCGTTGCTGCAGGCTTTGCTTATCGCTGTGATAATGCTGCACGAGAATAACATTAATGGTATGCCCGGAAGTATCTGAATTCATGGTCTGCAATTTTGTGGTTACTGATTGGCCTGTATATAAGGCTGCTTTCAAATCTAAAAATGCCTTATTTAATTTTCTTTGATTTACATCAGTGCCGGTGATGATTTTTATAGGCCCTGAACAGGGAATTAAGCAGTGTGCATTTTAAAAAAGCGATCATAGTGTAGCGGGGTAAAATATGCGGATGCCTTCCTCCTGCGCCTGCTAACTAATTAAAGTAAACCAATCCCGCGGTTACTTTGAACCAATTGTCTCATTTCCGGAAGCAGTGATTAATCTTTATTACTTAATCCAGAAAAAGAATCGCTGTTTCAATAACCGTTTCAAATATCCCGGTCAATCTTCTTATATAATTTACCAATTTTAAAAGAATGATCAACCCGGGTTGTAATACACATAGGTTAGCAACGGCACTTCACCGCAAAGATTGGTTAATTTGATTTTGACTTCAATACGCAACAGATCTTAAATTCTGACCTCTACTAAACCAGGCTTTAATATATTCCGAACGTTTCGTTGTTATGAGCTAATACGATTACAACACCATCCTGTTTTTACCGATACTATTCTCAATTAATTTCTTTATTTCAGTTGGCATTACGGCTATTATATCTTCAAACGCACCGTTTGACAAATAATAATTAAGCGTTCTAAAAACTGCCTTAACGGAATTTTCAACTGCGGCATAATTTTCAAAATCCTGTAAAGCCATGCTCTTATCATACAGGCATACCTCGTTAAAAAAATCAAGTGGTACGTGCAATTTTTTTACTGCAGCATTCACATGCCATTGCTCAACATATACACCTTTAACGGCAACCGGCAATTGTGCCATCAGCTGCACAGATGCCTGTATGCTTACATGATCGCGCAGCACATGAAGCACAGCTTTTAAAATACGAAATGCTTTTTCATTGGATATCTGCAAATCTTCTGCAAGCAGGTGGAGCAGTTCATTGCCTTTAGCTGCATATTTATCAAAAGGAGTAGCCATAAAATATTTTTACCAGTTAAAAATCAGGCATAAAAATATCTTCCCTGAAAAGCCATTCCAATGATTGAAATCAGTAGCGCTAATAATTTAAATCAGGATGGCCCTTTCCTAGCGCTTCCTTTATGACTATAGTTTTGAATGATACAGCTTTGTAAATAATACGCAAGCTTTTTGTAGGCAATGTGGTAATGTAATAAAGTTATTATAATGCTACAATCAGGATCATCTATTCTGTTGACAGCAATCATTTCTTTTAAAACAATAACAAAATAATTTAGTTTGACAGTAGAGATTAAACATCTTTTTGAAGCCTGAACATAATATAACATCATTTATCACCAATCATTTTTCCGCAACTTTTTATAATCTAAAATCTGTTTTATGAAAACAAAACTTACTCTTCTTATTGTATTAATTTTTATTACAAGTGCATCAATTATAGCACAAACCAACATTACCGCAAAATCACCGGTTTGGTTTACGGGTGGCAACAGGAATACCAATCCGCTTACCAATTTTTTGGGCTCTATTGATAATAAAGATGTAGTGTTTCGAACCAATAATATGGAACGGTTGCGCCTTACCAAAGCCGGCGCTGTTGGCATAGGCATTGCCAACCCGCAGCACAAACTTGATGTAAATGGTAATATTAATGTGGCGGAAGATTCCGGCATTTACATTGGAAATGACAGGGTGCTTTTTACGCCCGGGTTTTATAACCACAACATTTTTGTTGGGGAATTTTCAGGGAATGAAAATGGCGGATTCCAAAACACTGCTGTAGGATATGTTGCCTTAAAATCTGTTATTAATTACGGCAACGCCAACGTAGCCGTGGGTAGTTTTGCTTTAACAGCAAACACTGAAGGCAATGGCAACAGTGCTTTGGGCTGGAGTGCACTCACTACTAATACCACCGGCTATGACAATACCGCTTGCGGGTCAGCTGCGCTGTATTTTAATACCACCGGGTCTGTAAATACGGCTATGGGTATGTTTGCTTTAGATGCAAATGTTACCGGATCGGAAAACATGGCGGCTGGTTTTGGCGCATTAGCCACCAACAGCACCGGCCTAAGCAATACGGCTATCGGATACCGTGCAGATGTGAATGCGCCCGATCTTATCAACAGCACGGCCATAGGCGATTCAGCGCTGGCCACTGCTTCTAACCAGGTGCGCATAGGCAACAGTAATGTGACGAGTATAGGTGGCTTTGCGAACTGGACAAATATTTCAGATGGAAGAGTGAAGAAGAATATAAAAGAAAATGTACCGGGCTTATCATTTATCAACAAACTAAAACCTGTTACTTATCAACTTGATTTTACAGCGGCGAATAAAATTCTTCAGCGTGTTGTGAATAAAATGATTGATGGAAAAATAATTGCCACGTCAAATGATAACAAATCATCACAGGTTGCAAAAGAACAAACAACTTACACCGGTTTTATAGCACAGGATGTAGAAAAAGCAGCCAAAGCTTTAAACTATGATTTCAGCGGCGTTGATGCTGCAAAGAATGACAAAGATTTATACGGATTAAGGTATGCAGAATTTGTAGTGCCCCTGGTTAAAGCGGTACAGGAATTATCTGTAAAAAATGATGCGCTTGAAGATAAAAATAAGCAACTTGAAAAAAGGATAAAAAAACTTGAAGCATTAGTAAATGCGCAATTTCCCGATGTATTATCACAATCATCTTACAATTTAACTGCCAACGCGGCACTGGTAAAAATATCACCTAATCCTGTTCAGTCAATTTTAAATATTGAACTTACCAAAGCCGGAACGGGTAAAAAAACAATAAACCTCTATGATGCAAATGGACGGCTCCTCATCACCGAATCTGCAGAAAGCAATGCACAATTAAATGTAAAACAATTTACGCCGGGCACGTACCTGGTAAAAGTATTTGACGCAGAAGGCAGGCTGTTATCTACCAGCAAAATAATAAAACAATAGTTGAAGGATCATGCATTTCCGAATGCGTTTATATAAACGCCCATAAACTGCAATTAAATTTTTAAAGACATGATTTCAATCATCTCTTAATAAACCGGCATCATGAAAAACAGGAACTGCTTCTTTTAAATTTATGTTTATTTAATAGACATGAAAAACGATATTTATACAGACTATTCAGTTTACCCCGGACAGTTTGTTTCTGAAAACAATGAAGCCGCTATTATTGAACAAACAATGAATACGCCTGACGATAATCCTAATTTGCCATATGTGAATATTAAAGAATTGATTGATGAATATAAAATTGAGATTGGCGTACCCGTAGGAATTGAAAGAGAGAAACTGATTGTATTTGCTGAAAACAATTTGCTGCTCATTTGCAGTGCAGATGAAGGTAAGCTAATGAAAAAAGGGAAAACCTTTCAGCGGCATATTCAATTGCCGGATGATGCAGATGCCGAATTGGCCATAGCAGAATATAAACGCAACATACTGCACTGTTATATTCCAAAAGCAAAGCAGGCCTATGGCACAGGGAAAACAAGAATTGTTGTGTATTAAATATATCCTGGCAGGATAATTTGTTAACCTTGTTTATTTCAAACACTGAAGCCAGGCTAAACTTACTATAAAATATAAGGTAACAAAAACATAGAAAGACTAATGATATTATTGACAATAATCATTAGCATGGCTGATGGCAGTCAGGCGTTGTAAATGCTCTTTCGGGCATATTTGTTGTTCAATAATTAACTATGGAACCATACATAAAAAAATTCAGCGAAACAGGCATTGATGATGTTGCATCTGTTGGCGGTAAAAATGCATCGCTGGGCGAAATGTATAATAAACTTTCTTCAAAAGGCATTCGTGTTCCTGATGGCTTTGCAACCACATCTTATGCGTTCAAAAAATTTTTAGAGGCGAATAAAATAACGGATGCGATTCAGCAGGTTTTATCATCGCTTGATAAAAAGAATTATTCAAATCTTGATGAAATAAGCGCTAAAGCCAGAGCATTAATGTCAAATGCAAAAATGCCCGATGAAATTGCAAAGGAAATTATTCAGCATTACCATGAGTTGTACAAAAACAAACCTGTTGAAGTTGCCGTGCGCAGCAGTGCAACCGCAGAAGACCTCCCTAATGCAAGTTTTGCCGGCCAGCATGAATCTTACTTAAATATTAAAGGCGACAAAGCCGTTGTTGAAGCCGTGCATAAATGTTTCACTTCTCTGTATACTGCACGCGCAATCAAATACCGTGAAGACAATGGCTTTGAGCATGATAAAGTTTTGTTATCAGCCGGTGTGCAAAAAATGGTACGTTCAGACAAGGCCTGTTCAGGGGTAGGCTTCACACTTGAGCCTGAATCAGGGTTTAGAGATGTAATTCATCTTGCAGGTGTTTGGGGCCTTGGTGAAAACATTGTACAGGGCGCCGTTACACCTGATGAATTTTATATTTTTAAACCAACATTGCGACAGGGAAAAAATGCCATCATACAAAAAAAGATTGGCTCAAAATTGCAGACAATGGTGTATGCCCATAAAAAATCAACTGCATCCACTATTAATATAAGCACACCTTTAAAAAAACGTAACCAGTATGTTTTAAATGACGACGAAATAATACAGCTTGCGAACTGGGCCTTACTTATTGAAGAGCATTATCAGAGACAAATGGATATTGAATGGGCAAAAGACGGCCTGACAAATGAATTATTTATTATACAGGCAAGACCGGAGACCGTGCATTCACAAAAAAATACGGCATTGATTGAAGAATATGAATTGAAAGAAAAAGGTACCGCATTAACATCAGGCAATGCGATAGGAGAAAAAGTTGCTACCGGCATTGCACGTATTCTTCTTTCGCCGAATGATGCATCAAAGCTGAAACAAGATGAAATAATCGTTACAGATATCACAAGCCCCGACTGGGATCCAATATTAAAAAAAGCATCTGCCATTATTACCAACAAAGGTGGCAGAACAAGCCATGCTTCTATTGTGGCCCGCGAACAGGGCGTGCCTGCAGTTGTTGGTTGTACCGATGCCACTGTTGCAATTAAAGACGGGCAAACCGTTACGGTAAGTTGCTGTGAAGGAAGCACGGGTTACGTTTATGATGGTAAGTTAAATTTTGAAAAAAAGGAAATTGACATCAGCAAACTAAAGAAGCCGGATTCAACAGAAGTAATGCTGATACTGGCCGACCCAGATAAAGCATTTCAATTATCCTTTTATCCAAATGATGGCGTTGGCTTATTGCGGCTCGAATTTATTATTACGCATTTTATACAGGCGCACACGATGGCCCTGGTGAATTTTGAATCAGTGAAGGATAAAACAGCCAAACAAAAAATAAAAAAGATTACGCAAGGTTATAGTGATAAAAAAGAATTTTTTGTTGACAGGCTTTCGCAAGGCATTGCTACCATTGCTGCTGCATTTTATCCCAAAGATGTAATTGTGCGCATGAGCGATTTTAAAACGAATGAATACGCTAACCTCATAGGCGGTAAACAATTTGAGCCGGAAGAAGAAAACCCGATGTTGGGTTTCAGGGGTGCTTCAAGATACTACAGCAATTTGTATAAAGATGGCTTTAAGCTTGAGTGCAGTGCAATAAAAAAAGTGCGGGAAGAAATGGGGCTGAATAATGTAAAAATAATGATCCCGTTTTGCAGAACGGTTGAGGAAGGAAAAAAGGTAATACAGACTATGAAAGAGTTTGGTTTAAACAGGAGCGAAGATGAATCACTTGAAATTTATGTGATGGCGGAAATACCTTCCAACGTTTTGCTGGCCGAACAGTTTGCTGAATTATTTGATGGATTTTCTATCGGCTCAAATGATTTAACACAGCTTACCCTGGGTGTTGACAGAGATTCAACTTTGGTATCAGGTATTTTTAGTGAGCAAAATGAAGCAGCCAAAGAAATGATAAGTATGGTAATAAAAAAAGCAAATGCGTGCGGCACGCATATAGGCTTGTGCGGCCAGGCGCCAAGCGATTTTCCGGAGTTTGCACAGTTTCTTGTGGAAGAAGGTATCAATAGCATTTCCTTCAATGCAGATGCTTTGCTTAAAGGAATTGAAAACATTAATAAGGCTGAGAAAGCTTTGCGTTTACCGGCTTAACTTCTCTCCAGGTATGAAGCAAAAAGAAATAACCGGGATAGTTGAAACACTGTTTAAAACAATCAACAAATTATTACCTAAAATTCTCAAAGAATTTAATGCGGATGATATTCATTATTTCCGGATAGCCGTAAAAAAATTACGGGCGTTTTTACGTTTGGTTAAAGCCAATGACAAAGAAGGCAAAGCAACTCTTCCAAAACAGCTCAAAACATTCTATGGTTATATTGGCATTATCCGGAACGTACAGTTACAGAAACATGCGATTTTTAAGTATGTAACCGAATATAAAATTGAACAGCCAAAAACATATATACAGATTTTAGATGAAGAAAAAAGTTATTGGGAAAAGCAAGCCGCTGATCTGATGACTGATAATAGTTTTAAAGACAATGAACACGGCATTTTAAAGAAGCTGCCAGCCAAGCTGGAAAAATCAACAACAAAAAGGTTTCTTAAAACAAGGCTGACCGGTTTAAAGGCGCAGTTAAAAAATATGAAAGAAGACAATCCTATTCACACTGTCCGCAAAATTTTAAAAGATATTTTATATAACCTGCATTACTTGGTTCCTGAGCATTTACCAAAGCCCGTTTCCAAAGAAGAAGATTTAAAATTGCTTACAAAGCAACTGGGCGATTTTAGAGATAAATGCATTCAGCTTGAACTTTTATCAGATGAATACTGGATAAGGTAGCAGATGCAAATGAAAAACAACTGCTGCTACAAATGAAAAAAAAGTTTTTGCATGAAAAACACAGTATGATGGAACAGCTGGCCTCTGTATGTACAAATATGTTTGAAAAAATATGAATGAAATTATAAATATGCCTGCCATTGTAACCATCACCTTTAATCCATGCATTGATAAAAGCAGTTCCGTTGATGTATTGTTACCGGACAAAAAGCTAAGATGTACCGCTTTTAAAAATGAAGCAGGCGGTGGCGGTATTAATGTAGCAAGAGCAATAAAAAAGTTAGGTGGAGATGCCCTGGCTATTTATCTCGGCGGTGGTTACACAGGGGTGGTTTTGCAAAACTTACTCAAAGCAGAATCGATAGCCGCTGAAGTTATTGATACAGGGATTGACACGAGGGAAAACATTATGATTGTGGACAAAGCCACCAATTTTCAATACCGTTTTATAACACCGGGCCATCCTATTGAAGAAACACATTGGAAACAATGTCTTGCCCTTCTTGAAAACATGCATTCAATTGAGTACCTGGTTGTAAGCGGAAGCATGCAGCCTGGCTTTCCACAGAATATATTTGAGCGCATCGCTGTTATAGCAAAACAAAAAAAAGCAAAGCTTATTCTTGATATTCCTGCAGAAGCATTAAGCGCTCATACAATAAAAGATGTATTCATTTTAAAGCCTAATCTTAATGAATTAAGCATGCTTGCAGGCAAAGAAGAATTGCTTGGTGATGAAATAACAACAGCAGCAAGAAGTATCATTTCAAAAAATATTTGCGAGGTGGTGATTGTATCAATGGGCGCTGCGGGTGCATTGCTTGTTACAAAAGATATTGCTGAACAATTCATGGCGCCGCCTGTAAAACGCAAAAGTACTGTTGGCGCGGGTGATAGTATGGTAGCAGGTATTGTTACGTATCTGTCAGCCGGTAAAGATATAAGGGAAGCAGTGCGGTATGGCATTGCCTGTGGCACTGCAGCCACCTTAAATGAAGGAACGCAGTTGTGTAATATTAAAGATGTTACGGGCCTTTATCAACTGATGCAACAGTATGAAAAGTAGAATAAACATTTCAGGTAATTTATTTTTAAATTCGTAAAATCGGGGAAGCATTTATTGCCGGGCATCTTTCGCCATATCATCTTTTTAAAAGCTTATATACATCTTTATAATAAACTACATTATTGTCTGCATTAATGCCCGCCGTGCTGTAAATAATAAAAACGGGTACCGTGTTAGTGAGGTCAAGTTCCATTGGCTTTTCATCTTTTAAACAGGATTGGATAAACGTTGAATCAACCGGGGTAGGCAAAATAAGATTAGCCAGCTCAAGCGGTTTTTCTATGCGGATGCAGCCATGGCTGTAAAAACGATTTGACCGAAGAAATGCAAGCTTATTGTTGGTATCATGCATATAAACATTAAAAGGATCTGTGAGGTTAAACTTCATTACACCCAGTGCATTATCACAGCCCGTTGACTGGCGCAGCCTGTAAGGGAAATTATATTTATTATAAGAAGACCAGTTAAGCGATGAAGGATCTATGATCTTCCCATTATTATCTATAACCTGCATTTTCATATCCTCTATCAGCCCCGGGCTTTTTCTAAACAAGGGCAGCAGTTCCTTGTTTGTAATGGATGCAGGTACATTCCAATAGGGATATAAAATTACTTTGTTGCAATAAGCAGCAAACCTGGGTGTTTGTGTGGAAGGCTTGCCAACCACAACCTTCATTCGTAAAGCAACGGTATCGGCCTGGTAATAACCTAATTCAGCAGAAGGTATGTTTACAACAATATACCGTTCAAATTTAAAATGGTTTATCCATCGTAAATAATTCAATGTGCGCTTAAGCTGCATCATATTGTAAAAAGAATGGCTTGCAGCTTGTCGCTGATATTCGGATTTTAAAACAGCATACGCATCGCCTGCAGGCTCCAGGCTGTTGATTACATCTTCAAAGCAATTTCCATTGCATAGCGCAACAAGCCTGTTTAAGATTATTCGCTTATTAATTTCTGTGTACTTTGATGAAAGCTCATCGTGGCGGGCATTATTATTACTGCCTTCATACAGGTCTTTAAAAAAAGAAATGGCAGCATCTGTAAATATCAGTTCGCAACGTTTAAGAATACCAGAGTCTTCTTCCCCCGGCGCTATTTTTACAAGTTCATGCAGCGCCGTGTAATGATAATCATTACCGGCAAGCCCCCAGTTTTCAGCGCTGTCAATAACGGTTAAAAATTTATTTCTCAGCGAAGCTGCCGCTGTGTCTCCCGTCCAGAAATTCTGTTTATCGAGCAATGTATAAAACGCTGATACCATCTCAGGGTAGCGCAAAGTTTCACTATTATTCTTTTGTGCCTGTATAATAAATATGTTGCAGCAAAACAAAGTAAAAAGAACAAGATGCCTGATCATGATTTGGGTTAATGATTTAAACAACAAAAGCCCCCGCCTTTACGGCGGGGGCAAAACATAGCACCCCCATTTCAGCTATTTAATTGCAATAGACTTTGGAGGTGTTTTAGCTGCTTCGTTCTTCGGCAATACAATGTTTAAAACGCCTTCTTCATATTTCGCTTCAATCTTATCGCGCTTTACTTCTTCGGGTAAAGTAAATGAGCGGCTGAAGGAGGAATAGTTATATTCCCTGCGGTTATAGTTTTGATCTTTTTCTTCTTTTGTTTCTTCTTTCTCTGAACTGATGGTCAGTATATCGCCATCCAGGTCAATCTTGAAATCATCTTTCTTCATACCGGGTGCAGCCACAGCAACATTATACTGCCTGTCATTTTCGGTAATGTTTACAGCAGGCACAGAAAGTGCTTTTTCAAATCCATTGTCGAGCCAGTTATTCCAGGGTTTAAAGAAATCGTTTACAAACGAAGGCAGCAGGCTTGTTCCCCTGGTTAGTGCATTTGTTGACATAAAATTTTTTTTAGAGTTATAAAAATTATTTACAACAAAGCTATTTCCCGGTGTGATCTTTTCAAATGATGGCAGTCAGCCTCATGCCTGAGTTTTATCAATTGTCAACCCTGTATTACCAGCAATGGTACAGCGGTATTTTTGAAAATATTTCCAAACTCACTTCTGTACACAAGCCTGTGAAAGAAACGCTCTTTATGGTACATCAGCACCATCATACCGGGCTTTTTTGTTTTAATATAAGCTGAAATTCCATCGGGCACAGAATTATTTTCCACATAATTAAAATGCACATTATAACGGCTTAAATGTTTTTTAAGCGATGCAAATTGTTTTTCTTTTTCAATTTTAAAATTTGGATTATTGTTTACATACACTACATCAAGCCGTGCATCAAACAGCCTGAGCCATTTACGCAATTGCTTAGATAGATCACTGAAATTTTCAGCCAGCAAATCTGTTGCGAAAGCAATGGCTGAAACATTGGCAAACTTTGCTTTTTCAGGTATTAGTAAAACAGGAAACTGCGCATGTTTTGCCGTGTGCAAAGCCACGCTTCCGAATATAATATTTTGCAGGTTGCCTGCACCTTTTGATCCAAGAATAATGGCAAGCGGTTTTTTATTTTTGGCCTCCTCTTTAATTGCGCTATTCGTATCTCCTTCCATTATATTGTAAGCAATCTTTACAAGATTAGCCGTTCTTTTCTCAAGTTTCCGTTTCAGCAATTGAAGCTTATGGGCACCCTGTTCATACATTTCATTTTCAAGTTGTACCACGTAATCCGGAATATCCGTTATAACAGGCACCTGAATCACATGTAATATTTCAAGCCTGGCATTTATTGCAGCAGCCATGTCTGCAGCATAATTCACTGCATTTAAAGAAGCTTTTGAAAAATCGGTAGCTGTAACAAGTGTTTTCATAACTATTGCTTTAATCCAAAAGTCTTCTGGTTCTGCAATTAAAATACTGATTAAAATTATAGGTGCATATGATTGCTGTCAATCATATGCAGGCGCTCTCATTCCAATTTGCATGCAGGGTAGTTTTTCAATACCGGTTGCATGAACTGCGATGTCCCGGTTATAATTTATTCCAATTATGTGCTATGATACTTATATCACAAATAATCTTTTATGTATTATTTCAGGCGCAGGTAAATAAACCGGAAGCGCAACAGCTAAGACCTGAAATACCGGTTTTATGTTATCACCAGGTGCGTAACTGGCAGGCCTCTGACTCAAAATCTGCAAGAACATATATACTGCCACCGGAAAAGTTTGCTGTGCAAATGAAGTTACTGGCAGACAGCGGTTATCATGCCATCACACCCGATGAATTGTTAGGTTATTTGCATACCAAAAGTCCACTCCCGCCGAAGCCTGTAATGTTAAGTTTTGATGATGGCACGGCTTCACAGTTTATGAACGCAGTTCCCGTTTTAAATCAATATCATTTTAACG
>NZ_JBQCIT010000007.1:0-116659 GCF_051953455.1 Parafilimonas sp.
AGAAAGCTAACACTGCCTTTATATGTTTTACCCCTGGCCTTGTTCAGCATTTCTTCCGACAGGTCAATTGCCACAACTTCTTTGGCGTTTGCAGCCAGCCACTCTGTGTTTTTACCTGTTCCGCAACCAACTTCCAGGCAACTGGTAAAACCAATATTACTTAAGGTTTGCCTTAAAGAAACTGCTTCAAGATCACGGGTTTTATTCAGGTCAGTATCGTACTGTGCCGCCCAATTATTGTAGGCATCCTTTACATTCATTATGATAAAGTTTTAAATAGTTTTTTGCCAAATGTAAATGATGCACGCAATACAACATTTCAGACCGTCAACAGTTTAATAAATGACTTATTTAAATTATTGCCTGCTCTTAATCCTGCCGGCAGGCAGCAGATGCATCAACACTTGCTTACTGCATGACGGCAGTGATAGCTGTTTCTGACAGCTTAAAATAAGGTATGAGCATTGGCGATGAATGCCCGGCATTGGTGAGCACCGCACTCTCTTTTAAGTTTAATAAAAGGCGTTGCCGATGAATCAGGTTCTTTGAGCTTTAAATATTGCAACAATAAAAGCAGGTATGCGTTCTCAACAACCAACATTCTTAATTTTAAGATTGATGATAATTATGGAGCGGTTGATGACCCGCGGTAGCTGTGGTGGAGACTATGCAGGTTATTGGATCGTTGGCATCAGGCGAGTACAAATGTTTACCAACGCCTTCTATAAAACCCCGCTTTTAATGGCTTTGCCTATAAGTGCAGCCGTATTTTTTACTTCAAATTTTTCCAGGAGACTTTTACGATGCGTATTTACGGTGGGCACGCTGATGAAAAGCTTCTCTGAAATTTCTCCATTGGTAAGGCCTTCGGCAATTAATTGCAACACTTCTTTTTCACGGCGGGTAATAAGCGGTTGCCGTTGCTTTGATTCCCGTAATGCAAGCGCTGTTTCAAAACTGAAATATTTTTTGCCGTTCAACACTACGCTTATTGCTTCCAGCAATTCTTCTTTGGTTGCATTTTTTAAAACATAACCTGATGCTCCGTTTTCCATCATATCCTGAATAACGGTTTGTTGGTTGAAAGTGCTAAGCCCTAACACAAACACCGATGGATGCAGTTGCTTTACTTTTTTACATAAATCTATACCGCTCATATCGGGCAGGTTTATGTCCATTAATATTATATCGGGCTCTTGCAGTTTCAGGAAACTCAGGCACGACGCGGCGTTGGTGGCATGGCCCATCCATTCAATATCATTTTCATTTTGCAATAACGAACGAATGCCTTCAATTACCATATAATGATCGTCTACTATAAAAATGCCTGTTTTCATTTACTGAAGTTATTAAGATAAGTGCTGTCAAATAGTAAATTCTATCATCACCGACGTGCCCTTATCAACCCCGGATTGAATATCTAATTTGCCATTTAAAAATTCCACCCGGTTTTCAATGTTGTGCCAGCCCATGCCGCCAGATTGTTTCAGCGAAGCAACATCAAAGCCTTTTCCATCATCTTCCACAGTAATGGCCAGCAACCTTTCCTTTTCAGCCTGGTGCAACTGCACCAGTAAATTTTTTGCCTGTGCATGTTTAATGGCATTATTCACCAGCTCCTGTACAATGCGGTAGATAGTAACGGCTGTGGTTTGTTCTATGCCGGCATTGTTCATGCCCACAGACTGATAGCTTACACTTATTGCTCCACTGCGGTCAATCTCGCTGCAAAATTCTTTCAACGCTTTGTCAAGGCCGTACTTTACCAATACTTCTGGCATCATGTTATGGGCCACACGACGCATTTCTTTTATAGAACTGTCAAGCATATCAATGCTGCGTTCAAAGGCCTGCGCATTTTCAGGGGTCATAATTAAATTCTCTTTCATATTGCTTAATGAAAATTTTATACCGCTGAGCATTCCGCCCAGTCCATCGTGCAGGTCTTTCGCAAGCCGGGTACGTTCCTGTTCTTCCCCTTTTAATACGGCCTCTGTGGCGGTAAGTTGTTTTTCTGTTTCCAGTTCATCAATCTTTGCCTGTTGTAATTTTTGACGGTTGCGATAATTGTGGTAAGTGAGCAGTAAAATAACCAGCAGCGCTGCTGCTCCGCCGATGAGGAAATAATTGAGTATATTTTTTTGATGGATTTGTGCTTGTTGTATTTTTATCCGGGCTTCTTTTTTCTCCGTTTCATATTTTTTTTCAAGTTCTGATGATTGCTTCGATAATATGCTTTGATTATAAGAATCCTCGAAATCCTCAACCTCCATTCGTAATGAATATGCTTTTGCAGGCTGATCCAGTGCAAAATAAATATTCGCCAGTATGCTTTTGATTTCAATAATACCGAGTTTGTCTTCGGTTTTTTCCCGGATGTAAAGCGCCTCCGTGGCGTATTTCTCTGCTTCTTTATATTGCCTTAGCTGTGCATATATTGATGCCAAAGCCGCAAGCGTTGAAGACTCAATACCCTTGTCGCTGTTTTGCCGTGCTATTTCCAGGCACATCAATCCATACCTCAGCGCTTCATTCAATTTTCCTGTTCGCAGATTGATAGAACACAAATTATAAAGTGCATACGATTCAATTCTTTTTTCCCCGATTTCCCGGCTCACTTTTAATACATTTTCTGATACGGCAATGGATTTATCAAAGTCTTTTGTAAGATTATAAGTATAGGCAAGGTTGTAAGATTGCGTTGCTTCCTTTGCCTTATTATTCATTTCCCTGGCCAGGGTTACTGCAAGCTTCCCGTATTGTATAGCTTTATCAAATTCAGAGCGGGCCAGGTAAATTCTTTGCAAAGCTGAATAGGCATCCTGTAATAAACTTTTTTCATTTAGCCGTTCAGCAATCTGCAAACCTTTAAAACAAAATTGTACACTCCTTTCATTATCGCCATTATTGTCATATACTTCTCCAAGATTTAAGTAGCCGGCAGCGATATAAAAAGAATCTTTAAGGCTTCCTGCAAGCTGCACAAAAGTTTTACATTTCTCCAAAGCCAGACTGTCTTTTCCTTCAATCCTTATAAGCGATATTTCATTGATCAATGCAAGAAACCGGCCCTTGTTATAACTTATTTTTTCGCTAAGAGCTAATGCATCTGCAGTATATTTATACGAAGCAGCTATATCACTGTTTTTAGTGGCCTTTGCCAGATTATTGAGCAACTTTACTTTAGCGGTATCTTCTTTTGCAGCAGTTAACAAATGTAGCAGGCTGTCTTTGTTAAGCCCATTCTGCGCTGTAACAATAAAGCCTGCAAGCAAAGCGAATAATATAAGCAGCAATTTTCTCATTCCGTAAATTACAGTTTTTCTGTTACTGCAAATAAAGGCTTGTAAGGGTTTATTTTTTCTCCTCTTTTTAAATGATTTTTTTGGAAGAACAGGAGTTTCCTGTTATTTTTTTTTGACGTCTGTGTAAGCAACAATCATTCAAGCATAGCTGTTGCCACATTTCCGGAATAAAAAATATATAATTATATTAATAAGTTTTAAACAGGCGGTGGCCTCGCACGCACAGAAATTATCTGTGACATTTGGCATAACGCTTAAATTGTTTGAGCCGGCCTGTTTTTTATAAGCTTAAAAATAATTTTAAAAAAAATTTGCTTAAACGATTAAATGCTCCTACTTTCGTTTTTGTCTGCTGTTTTTGAAATGTGTTTGCCCGGTTGCTTAAACGATTAAATATTATATTTTCGGCTTTAAAACTGTATTGGCTCGGTCAAAATCAAAATTTGCTTAAACGATTAAACTCTCCTCTATGCATTGCTTAACCAAAATCGAAAAAAAATTCCGGGAACTTTCATTCCCGCAATTAATTGCAATCCCTTTTAGCGGCATGAAGGTGCTGAAGAAAGCTGCTTTCTGAATCACCGGCCTTCATGTTATTTAATTGCCCGGCTTATACATAAGCCAATAAGCACTTGCTTATATCATTAAGCAAGCTGGTAAGCTCTTGTTCTCTCATCTAAAATTAACGTACATGCATTTCAATCTAACTGTTCAGCGCTGCGTATGGTTACGCGGTTTTAAATTTAAAAAAGGCGCCCTCAAATATGGGTTAACGCTTTTTTTCGCTTTCCTTTTATCGCACACTGTGCTCTTTGCCCAGCAAACAATTACAGGCAAGGTTATAGATGAAAAATCAAATCCTCTCGTAGGCGCTACTATAAGGGTTTCGGGTAGCCGCACAGCGGTGCCAACAGGCCCGGACGGCTCATTTTCCATCACTGCTTCAAAAGGACAGGTGCTGGAAATATCTTATGTGGGAAAGGCAGATGAAAAGGTGACGGTTGGAGATAACACAGTTATTAATATTACCTTGAAAGACCAGGGTGCATCAGACCTTGACGAAGTTGTTGTTACAGGTTATATGACCCAGCGTAAAGCTGATTTAACCGGCGCTGTTGCCGTTGTTACCCCGAAAGAATTAAGTAAAAGCCACGGCCAGACCAATGTAATGCAATCATTGCAGGGCGTGGTGCCGGGCCTTCATGTAACAACAGATGGCAACCCGGCAGGTAATGTAGGCATACAGGTAAGAGGTATGACATCTTTAAATGGTTCAAGCCCATTGATAGTAATAGACGGTATGCCTAGTTATATGAACCTGCGTGATATCAACCCCGATAATATTGCTTCCATGCAGATATTAAAAGATGCCTATTCTGCGAGTATTTATGGAACGCAGGGCGGCGCTGGTGTTATTCTTATACAAACCAAAAAAGGCCAGGCCGGCAAAGCCAAAATATCTTATAACGGTTCTGTAGGATTTTCTCAATGGAGTAATAAGCCTGATATGCTGAACACAATGCAGTATGGTACTGCTTTATGGCAGGCTGCAGTAAATGGAGGCCAGGACCCAAATACGGCAACACAGATTTATAGTTACGATTGGCATGAAGATAATAATGGCATCCCCGTACTGGATAAGGTTACACCTCGTCAATATTTAAATGCCGATTCTACCATGATTGCTGCCAATACCAACTGGCTTGACGCTATATCACAAACAGGTATTCAGCATAACCACCAGCTTACCATTTCAGGTGGTAATGAAAAATCCACATCACTTCTTTCTTTAAACTTTTTGCAGAATGAAGGAACACAGTTATATACAGGGTTTAAAAGGTTCACAGTTCGCGTAAACACAGAATATAAAGTGATAGGCGATCATTTTACCATCGGTGAAAATATTGAAGCCTCTCATTTAATAGACAACAACCAGAATGTAACGCACCTGGCATTGGTGGAACCTTCCATCATCCCTGTACATTCTACTGATGGCGGCTGGGGCGGCTCTGCCGTTGCATTAGGTATGGATGATTACTGGAATCCTGTAAGGGAGCTTAGTTTAAATAAAGACAATGGCAATAAATACAATAAAATTTATGGCGATGTACATGCTAACGTAAAGTTCCTGAAGAACTTTAATTTCCGCTCTCAACTTGGTTTAATTTACACAGATGGTTATCACAGAACTATCCAGTTTACTTTCCAGGAAGCGGGTGGAAAATTCAATCCTATCAACAGTGTTGATCAATGGTACTGGAGAGAAACCACGCTTGATCTTACCAATACACTTAATTATAAATTGAACACGGGTAAGCATAACCTGGATGTACTGGCAGGTATGGAGGCCAATAAATATATTACTGAATTTATGGATGCCAGTCGCCAGACACTTGCCTTTGAAAATTATGACTACGCTTATATAAGCACGGCTACAGGAAATATGACATTGGGAGGTGGCGGCGATAAATACAACCTGCTTTCTTACTTTGGTAAGTTTAACTATTCCTACAATTCAAGGTATCTTTTATCAGGATCATTAAGGTATGATGGTTCATCAAAATTTGGTTCTAATGAAAGGTTTGCTTATTTCCCGGCTGTTTCTGCCGGATGGCGCATAAGCCAGGAAGATTTCCTAAACGACAGCAAAGTTCTTTCTGATTTAAAACTCAGGGTAAGCTGGGGCAAGAACGGAAGCCTTGCCGGTATAAATTCATTAAACGCCCAAACTTTCTTTGCACCAAATTATGGTTTTACATCTTATGCCATCGGCGGCAATGAGACCGGCGGCAACCTGCCTTCCGGCTTCTACAGGGTGCAAACAGGCAATGCAAATTTGAGATGGGAAGCTACTTCTCAAACCAACATTGGTATCGACTTTGGATTTCTTAACCAGAAACTTTCCGGTTCATTGGATTTCTACAGGAAATATACTGACGGTATGTTGATACGTCCACCTTACCTCGGCACATTTGGTGAAGGCAGTTATCAATACATTAATGCCGCAAATATGACAAATAAAGGTTTGGAACTTTCTCTTGCGTATAATGGTAATGCAGGTAAGGATTTTACTTACCAGGTTAGCGGCAACATTGCTTATAATACAAATAAAGTAAACGATTTGCCACAAACCGTTACCTACACATGGGGCGGTACTTCACAAAAGGAAGATGGTATTGCGGGTCATCCCTGGGGGGCTGTGTATGGCTTTATTGCTGATGGTATTTTTCAAAACGAGGAGGAAGTGGATAATGCTGCTGCGCAACCCGGCAAGGGAGTTGGAAGGCTTCGCTATAAAGATATTTCAGGCCCCGACGGCAAACCCGATGGTGTGATTGACTACAATTATGACCGCACCTGGATAAGCAACGGTTCTATCACTCCAAAATTTGAATACGGGTTTTCTATCAACCTTGCTTATAAAAGCTTTGACCTTTCTATGTTCTGGCAAGGTGTTGCAGGTGTTGACGTGTATAACGGATGGAAGAGCTACAGCGATTTTTGGAATGTATGGATACAAAATGGCTTCAACCATCCAACACGTGTGTTAGATGCATGGACGCCAAGTAACACCAAATCCACCATTCCTGCTTTGTCATTGAATAACGTAAACGATGAGCTTAGAACATCTACTTACTTTGTTGAGCCGGGACAGTATTTAAAACTCAGGAATATCCAGTTAGGATATAGCCTTCCCAAAACGTTTGCATCAAGGTTAAGCATGGATAAATTCTATGTATATGTAATGGCGCAGAACCTGCTCATGTTTAAGAGCTCGAAGTTTACCGGCCCTGACCCGGAAAACCCGGAAGGCAGTGACTATGCAAATCCTTACGTAATACCAAGAATTTTTAAGGCAGGTATTGAAATATCATTCTAACTAAGCCGATGATCATAAACAAACATCTGATCAAATCAATAAAATACAAACAGATGAAAAAAATATCAAATTATTTATTCTTATCCATAATCCTTCTTTCAATAGCCAGCTGTAAAAAGTTTTTGGATGTAACGCCGCAGGCCGTTGTTACAGAAGGGAATGTAAGCACGCCCGATAATATAGACGGGCTTGTAATTGCAGCCTATGCATGGTTGCCACACGAAGGGATTATTAACCAGAAATTAAGCCCCTGGCTGGCTGATATAAAGTCTGATGATTCTTATAAAGGCGGTGGTGGCATTGGCGACCAGATACCCTGGTATCAATGGGAAGTGTTTTCCTTAAATACACCAAGCACAGGTAATAACGATGGCATATGGTATGCTGAATATGAGGGCGTATCAAGGTGTAATACCGCAATAAGAGCGTTGAATGTTTTGGATGCTTCAACTTATCCGCAAAAAGATCAGCGGATTGCAGAAATGAAATTCCTGCGCGGTTATTTTTTCTTGGACCTGAAAAAATGGTTTAAGTGGATTCCTTATTTTGATGAAAATGTAATGAATGATTCCATTGCAAAAATTCCAAACCGTCCTGCAGATGCACAAAATGATCTTGATATCTGGCAACATATATACGATGACTTTGCCGCTGCTGCAAGCATATTGCCTCCAACACAAACCGAACCGGGCCGGCCAACAAAATATGCAGCCGAGGCAGAAATGCTGGAATGCCTGATGTGGATGGCTTATGAGCAGGATATAAATAATAAAGTGGTTAATATTAATACGGAAACATTATCCAAAGCACTCACCATTGCTGACGATATTATCAACAGCGGCAAATACAGCCTTGCACCGGATTTCGCTATTAACTTTTTATTCGATTACGATAACAAATCGCCTGAATCAATATATGAATGGCAATATTCGCATGATGATGGAACCACCAATGGTAATTTAAACGGTGGCACGCCATTGAATGCGCCCTGGTGGCCTCCATATTTCAGTTGCTGCGATTTTCATAAAGCTTCATACAATATGGTGAATGCATTTAAGGTTGATGATAAAGGCATTCCAATTTTTGATGATTTTAATAATGAAGAAATCACCAATAAGCAATCTTATTTTGCCAATAATGAATGGGATCCGCGCATCGGCCACACAGTAGCTATCCCGGGTTTACCATGGAAGTATCAGCAGGAGCTGTTATTCGACAGCAGCGGTGCAAGAGACCCGGCTAACTATGGTTACTTCAATTCACTCAAAGAAAATGTGGAATCAAACAGCCCCGGCCTTGTTAATCTTTTCTGGATGTGGAATTCAAAGAATGAAATTGCCATTCGCTACGACAGGATATTATTGCAGAAAGCTGAAATACTCATCAGGCTTGGAAGGGAAAAAGAAGCATTGCCTATTATAAACTCAATACGCCAGCGTGCCGCCAATAGCACGGGCCGTTTAGTTTTCTCAAATGGTAAGCCAACACTGGATTACAAAATAAGCCTGTACCAGGATGGCATTAACTGTACATGGACAAAAGATTTTGCATGGAAAGCATTAATGTGGGAAGACCGTTTAGAGTTTGCAATGGAAGGTGTGCGTTGGTATGACCTTGTTCGCTGGGGCGTTGCAGAACCTGTCTTAAATGCCTACTTCGCAAAAGAATACCCGCGCAACAGGTCATGGATGAAAGATGGAAAATTTACTTCAGGGCGTGATGAATTTATGCCTATACCGCAACCGCAAATGAATTATTCATTCGGCGTGTATAAACAAAATGTAGGCTATTAATTTATAACAATGATGGTTTGTCTCTTAAGAAATGGGTATGGTGCCTGCACAGGCAGGCATCTGCCCATAATTTAAAAAGTTGCGGATGTATTAATGATTAATATAAAAAAAACAGTTATAATAGATAATTCACAGATGCATTTCTGCTTCTCACATAAAAAATTCTTTTTGCTTTTTGCCTGGGCTTTCTTCATCATAAAAAATTCTCAAGCACAGGCAGTACCAGCGAACGTAGAATGGATAAGGCCAATTAATGAAAAAAGCCCTGCCGTATGGGGCATTCATAACGGAATTGTTTTTGGCCTATGGCCATATGACATTGAAAACCCGGTAAAAGAAAAAGAAGGCGGTCCGCGGGGTTTGATACGGGTGGGTTATGAATTCAAAGGGCATATTGATATGATCAATTTTATTGCAGTGGAACCTGTGGTTAATGGTAAAATGGAGTTTAGTGAAATCTCTCCGTCACGTGTTGACGGCAAATGGGGAAAGCTGATGTGGGCAAGCGACAGCTCAGGCCCCGGCCGTTATTACCCTGCTGCCATAAGCCGCGGTGTGATCACGCATCCTGATCCTCTGCATGCTGATGTGGAAGAACTTTCTTTATATGTTTTTATGGAGCAGTTTTTAAACGGTGCGCATCCTTATTTTAAAATAAGTATTCGAAGTGACCGGCCAGAAGAATTGTGTTTTCAAATATTTAATGAAGAAAACAGTGCGCCTATGCAGCGGTGCGCATTAACTGCCACAATGGGTAATTATTCAAGGCTTCGTTTATTATACTTAAAAAATAAAATTGTAAAAGCAGGAGAATTATACAACGGGTTTGATGGAATTGATTTTATAGAAAAGAAAACATATCCGCTCAATGAATTATTAAAAGATAAAAATGATGATTATATTGTTCTCGCTGAAACTAACGAAAGTTTTGCTTCGCTTTCATCATGGCCGCAGCAGCAAGCTTATTATGCAAGATGGGGCTGGCGCTATCGTCCTTTTTTCAAACTAACGCAATACTGGAAAAAAGAAAAACAGCAGGCCGATACATCATTATGTGTACGTGTAAACGGAAGAGCAAAATATTGGAGTGGCGGCAGCGTTAACAAAAGCAATTATATAGATATACCGGGCGGCGTGGCATTTGAGAATTTTGAAATGAGAGAAAAATATTATTCAGGTCAAAAGTTTTATTTTGGGCTAAGCAGGAAAACGCCGGCGGAAATAGCGCCACAGATTGCTGAAATGAACAAGCCATAAAAACATAACAAGTTTCAAAAAACCAAACCGTCTTAATGAATTAAATATTTATAATCGTGGTCAAAATCTATGTACTAACAAACCAAAAAATACACACATGAAAAAAAACTTATTATTTGTTTTAGCAAGTTTTATATGTGCAGGCGCTTATGCACAGTCGTTCAACGGCATTAATTCAGATCTCAGCAACATTTTTATGATGTCTGATGCCAAAACACGTTCTATCAGTCCTGAAAACTTCAATGGTGAAAAAGGCAAGGGCGGTATGGCAACAACAGGTACCGGCCTTAACGCATCAAGAGATTTAGGTAAAGGATGGAAGGTAAGTCCCAGTGTTGTTATTAAAGCGCATACAACCTTTACGGTTGCGGAAATTTCCGGCCCCGGTGCTATTCAGCATATCTGGATGACGCCAACCGGCAACTGGCGTTATTCCATCCTGCGTTTTTACTGGGATGATGAAACCACGCCATCCGTTGAAGTACCTGTAGGCGATTTCTTTGGCATGGGATGGGGTAAATACGCCCAGATAAATTCCCTGGCTGTGAACGTTAATCCGGGCAGCGCATTCAACTGCTATTGGCCAATGCCTTTCAGAAAAAAATGCAGGATTACCATGGAGAATATTGATGATAAAGACATGGTATTGTATTACCAGGTTGATTATACATTAACCGATGTGCCTAAAGATGCCGCTTATTTCCACGCACAGTTCCGACGCACTAATCCATTGCCTTATAAAACAGATTATGTGTTGGTTGACAGCATCGTTGGTAAGGGCCAGTATGTAGGCACTTATATGGCCTGGGGCGTGCATAATAACGGATGGTGGGGCGAAGGTGAAATTAAGTTTTTCATGGATGGTGATAAAGAGTATCCAACCATTAACGGCACGGGCACAGAAGATTATTTCTGCGGCTCTTACGATTTTGATACCAGGAAGAAAAACGATGCCGGCGTGGAAGAAGTGAACTATACAGAATTCTCTACTCCGTATGTGGGCCTTCACCAGGTAATTAAAGGAGATGGCCATTACCAGATTGCACAAAGATTTGGCATGTACCGCTGGCATATTGCAGATCCTATAAGGTTTGAAAAAAATCTTAAGGTAACGATACAGGCGCTTGGCTGGCGCGATGGCGGCCGCTATCTTCCGTTGCAGGACGATATTGCCTCAACAGTTTTCTGGTACCAGGCAGAACCGCATAATGCATTTCCGGCACTGCCTGACAAAGATCATCTGGAGGTGAATTAAGCAGGAATAGCATTGCTTCTGTAATATTGTAACCAATTACAATACAGTTCACCTGAAAATGCAGTTACAGTGAAAAAAAGTTTTGTCCTCGTTCTTTTTGGTTTGTTCATATACATGCAGTTGTTTTCTCAGGGGGGCAATAGCAGTATTGCTCCCTTTAAAATAAGACTCACAAACGGGCAAGGTTATACGTATGAACAGCTTTCCAAAAACAAACCTGTTGTTTTAATTTATTTTTCACCCACCTGCGATCATTGTAAGGAATTTACTGAAGCTATGCTGAAACGCATAAATAAATTACAGGACAAACAGTTTGTAATGATTTCTTATGAAAATTTAAAAGAAGTAAAAGCCTTTGATGATAGGTATAAATTATCCGGTCATCAAAATATAAAAGTTGGTTCAGAAGGTTACACCTTTGTTGTGCAGAAATATTATGACATTCAGCGCTTTCCTTTTGTTGCGGAATATGATAAAACAGGCAGGCTGAAAAAAATAATACGCGGAGATGTAGATCCGGAAGATATAGCCAGCCGGTTATAGAAAACTTTTAGCTTTTAAGTTATAAGATCACACCTAATACTCATATAGTGGAAAAGAAAGTAGCACTTAAAGATGTAGCACAACATATTGGCGTATCCGCAGCATTGGTTTCTTATGTATTGAATGGAAAAGAAAAGGAAGCGAGGGTAGGAGCGGATATGGCCAAGAAAATACGGAAAGCTGCTGCTGAATTGAATTACCAGCCAAACCTTATTGCCAAAAGCCTTAAGATGGGCAAAACAAAAACAATTGGGTTAATTGTAGCTGATATCTCAAACCCTTTCTTTTCAACTATAGCAAGAATTGTGGAAGATGAAGCAAAGAAACATGGGTATGTAGTAATTTTCGGCAGCAGTGATGAAAGCGCAGAAAAGCAGCTTGATTTGATTGACGTGTTTTCAACAAGGCTGGTTGACGCTTTTATTATTGCGCCTGCATCCGGTACGGAAAAACAAATTGAAACCATAGTAAAAAGAGGCATACCGGTTGTTTTAATGGACCGTTTTTTCCCGGGGTTAAAAGTTGATTGCGTTCATATCAACAACTTTAACGCTGCCGGTAAGGCGGTAAAGCAGCTTATTAAAAATAACCGCAGGAGAATAGGCATGGTAGCCTATGATACAATGCAGTCGCACATGCAGGATAGAAAGCAGGGATATAAAGCAGCATTAAAAGAGAATAATATACGCTTTAAAAAGCAATGGCTTATTGAGGCCAGCTACCAGAATATTGAAAAAGATGTGGCCGCAAAATTAAAAGCATTGCTTAAGCCTTTACAGGTTGATGCTTTGTTTTTTGCTACCAACTCGCTGGCCGTTGCAGGGTTGAAAGAAATAAACAAACTGGGTATTAAAGTACCTGATGATTTAGCTATTATTTCTTTTGATGAAAGCGGTGCCTTTGATTTTTTCTATTCGCCGGTTACTTACGTGAGCCAGTCGCTGGCAGATATTGGTAAAGAAGCCATAAAACTTATTTTGAACAGGCTGCATAATAAAAGTAAAAAGAATGCTGATGTTATTGTGGAAGCAAGATTAATTGTTCGAGAAAGTTGTGGCAGTAATTTATAAATAATTGAATGCATGATAGCTGTTGCTTAAACGATTAAAACGTTAATGCGCGAATATATCATTAAACAATAGATCGTCAGTTCAGAATACTTAACAGACAAATGAAAATAACTATCATACAATATTTCAAAGACTTATTTTTAATAGCTGTATTATTTTTTGCGTCTCCTCTTTTTGCTCAAAAAAAGATTAATCTTACTTCGCCAAACGGGCATATTGAGTTTAAGTTTATGCTTACAGATTCGCTGCCTGTTTACAGTATTCTTTATAATAAACAAATAATTATTGAACCTTCTTCATTAAGCCTGGATTTTGCTCAAACCGGGTTATTTGGCAAAAAATTAAATGCAGGTAAAGCTGCATACCGCGCAGGCGTTGACGATTATAATTTAATTGTTGGCAAAACAAAAAAAGTGCATGATGAATACAATGAAGTTTCTATTCCGTTACAGGAAAGCAAAGGCGATAAGCGGTTAATAAATTTAATTGTAAGGGCTTTTAATGATGGCATTGCATTCAGGTATGAAATACCAGCGCAGGCAAACTGGCATTCTTATGAACTGGCATCTGAAAACACAACTTTTAAATTTACAGGTAATCCCATGGTGTTAACAGGTTTCTTGCCTGATTATACATCATCACACGAAGCGCGTCATCAATGGCTTTCGTTAAATGAAATAAAAGAAGATACGTTAATGGATATGCCAACGCTGGTTCAGTTTCCGGGCAATATTTATATGGGAATAACTGAAGCAGAGCTGGTTGATTATGCAGGTATGTATCTTGTAAAAAAGAATGGAGTATTTGAAAGTAGTTTATCGCCGCTTCCCAATCAAACAAACATAAAAGTAAAAGCAACATTGCCGCATCAATCTCCCTGGCGCGTTATGCTCATAAGTAACAGGCTTGGCAATTTAATAGAATCTAATATTATTACAAGTTTAAATGAGCCATGTGCAATAAAAGATGTATCGTGGATTAAACCCGGTACTTCAGATTTTCATTGGTGGAATGGCGATATATTGCCTGACACAACTTTTCCGCCGCAGGAAGATTTTAACTTCAATAAATACTACATAGATTTTTGTTCACGTAACCAAATTACCTATCATTCTGTTATCGGGTATGGGGGCTATCCCTGGTACACAAGTGATGCAGAAGGGTATGGAGTTATTGGCCCGAATACGGATGTTACCAAACCTGTTCCAACAGTTAACATGGATCAGATTTGTGCCTATGCCAAAAGTAAAAATGTTGGTATTAGATTTTGGGTGCACTGGCAAGCCATTTATCCTGATCTTGAAAAATCATTTGCGCAGTTTGAAAAATGGGGTCTTAAGGGAATGATGGTTGATTTTTTAAATCGTGATGACCAGGAAATGGTAAACATTCAAACGCAGATATTGCAGGCTGCAGCAAAACATCATCTGCATATTCAATTTCACGGAGCTTACAAACCAACAGGGCTTAGCAGAACTTATCCCAATGAGTTTACCCGTGAAGGAACCTTAAATTATGAGAATGATAAATGGGGCGATATAATTACACCTGATGATGATTTAGGCGTGGTGTTTACAAGAATGCTTGCCGGCGCAACAGATTATCATTTGGGTGGTTTCAGGGCGGTACCGGCTTCTAAATATAAAATTCAATACACAAGGCCATTAGTGGTGGGCACACGTTGCCACATGCTGGCAATGTATATAGTGCTGGAAAGTTATTTGCAGATGATATGCGATTATCCTGAAGCATATGAAGGCCAGCCGGGTTTTGATTTTTTAAAGAACATTCCAACAACCTGGGATGAAACAAAAGTGTTGAATGCAGAAGTAAATAAATATATAACCATTGCAAGAAAGAAAAACAATAATTGGTATGTAGGGTCTATTACAAATCATGAAGCGCGACAGTTAAAATTGAATCTTGATTTTTTACCTGACGGAAATTATGCGGCTGAAATATATGCCGATGCTGCAGATACAGACGAAAGCCCAAATAACCTTACGAAAAGTATTTCAGATATAACCAATAAAGATATAATTACAGTAAGCCTTTCCGCTGGAGGAGGAGCTGCCATCCATATTTATAAAAAATCATAAACATGATCGCTGATAAATAGGTATATCATTTAATTAAAACAAATCATCGCTTAAACGATTAATTATGAATTCAACAAAAAGAAACCTGCTGTTATGTTTTTTGGGAGCAAAATCTCTTCATGCCAGGCGCTCTTCCATAATGCAAGCAATAATTTTTATATCATTAAGTACGCTCTTTATGACATTATCTTCATGTTCAACCTCAGAGAAAAAAGAACCCGCCGAAAATGCAGATTCGGCAAATTATGAGCAAGGAACATTTGGTTACGATTTGAATTTTCTGCAGCAGCATGATAGTGTTATCATTTTAAAATCCAATAACGGCAATGCACAGGTAATTGTATCGCCTAAATACCAGGCAAAAGTTTTTACGTCAACTGTTGACGGCGAAAGCGGTTTTAGTTTCGGCTGGGTAAATTACAAGGCATTCAGCGGCCCCGAAGATGCGCACATGAATGCTTATGGCGGGGAAAACCGTTTGTGGCTTGGCCCTGAAGGTGGCCGCTTTTCTTTATTCTTTAAACCCGGCGATTCAATGGTTTTCGATCATTGGAAAACACCGGCTGCATTTGATACGGAAGTATGGAAGGTAACGGCACAAACTGATAATAGTGTTACCATGCAAAAAGATATGCAACTCACCAATTACCATAACACGCCATTACAATTATCGGTTACCAGGTCGGTGGCTATTTTAAATAATGATGAAATACAATCCAACACCGGCATAACACTGGATGCAGGCGTTAAGGCTGTGGCGTATGAAACAACCAATACATTAATCAATACAGGCAAAGATGCCTGGACAGAAGCAACCGGCATGCCTTGTATATGGATATTGGATATGATGAAGAATACGCCTTCAACAGTAATTGTTGTGCCTTATAAAAATGCTAAGGGCGCCAACTTTGAAGATGTAGCTACAACAAATTATTTCGGCGAAATTCCTCCCGACAGGTTAAAGCATGATGATGATAAACTTTTCTTCAAAGCTGATGGCAAAAGCCGTGGCAAACTTGGCATCAAACCTAAATATGCAAAGCCCGCTATCGGCAGTTATGATCCTGAAAATAAAGTGCTGACGATTGCTACATTTGAACCAGATGCATCGGCTAAATATTTAAACCAGGAATGGAATACAATAAAACCGCCATTTTCCGGCGATGCAGTAAATGCTTATAACGATGGGCCTTTGGCCGATGGTTCGCAAATGGGGCCTTTCTATGAAATTGAAAGTGTATCACCTGCTGCTTTCCTTCAGCCCAGTCAATCACTCGTGCATAAACAATCGGTATATCATTTCACAGGCGATCAAAAGGCATTGGATGCTATCAGCCAGCAACTATTAGGCGTGTCTTTGAACGAAGTAACGTCAACATTTAAATAACGTCAATCGTGAATCGCCAAACGTGAAAGTTCAAATGTCAGTAATGATTCTTATTCACGTCTCATGATTCACGCATCAACAACTCAATAACAAAACAGACTATGAATAAAACAGATTATCCAAAGATTGGCATTCGCCCGATTATCGACGGGCGGCTAGGTGGCATTCGTGAATCACTGGAAGAAACTACCATGAAGATGGCGCAGCGTGTCGCTGCATTTTATACAAGCGAATTGCGTTATCCCGATGGTTCGCCTGTGCAATGTGTGATAGCAGATTCCTGCATTGGTGGCGTGCAGGAAGCAGCGCAATGCGCTAAAAAATTCGAAAGTAATAATGTTGGTGTGTCATTATCTGTTACGCCCTGCTGGTGTTACGGAAGTGAAACAATGGATATGAACCCTTATTTGCCAAAAGCTATATGGGGTTTTAACGGAACGGAAAGGCCTGGTGCTGTTTATCTCGCAGCAACGCTGGCTGCGCATAACCAGTTTGGTTTGCCGGCATTTGGAATTTATGGAAGGGATGTGCAGGATTTGGGTGATGAAACAATTCCTGCAGATGTAAAAGAGCGCCTGCTAAATTTTGCACAGGCAGGTTTGGCGGTAGCCATTATGCGTGGCAAATCTTACCTCGCCATTGGTTCTGTATGCATGGGTATTGCAGGTTCTATTGTAGTGCCTGATTTCTTTCGTGAATACCTCGGTATGCGCAATGAATATGTTGATTCAACTGAAGTCTTGCGCCGCATAGAAAAGAAAATCTATGACGAATCGGAATTGGAAAAAGCATTGGCATGGGTAAAGAAAAATTGTAAAGAAGGGGATGATTTAGCAAATGAAGAAAACAAGCAATCATCAAGGGAACAAAAAGATAAAGACTGGGAATTTGTTGTAAAAATGACGCTGATAATACGTGACCTGATGCAGGGTAACCCGCATTTAAAAGATAAAGGTTTTGGTGAAGAAGCATTAGGCCATAATGCAATTGTATCGGGCTTCCAGGGCCAGCGTCAATGGACGGATTTTTTGCCTAATGGCGATTTTTCTGAAGCGATTTTAAATTCATCATTCGACTGGAACGGCGTTCGTGCACCTTATACCGTGGCAACAGAAAATGATTGCTTTAACGGAGTAAGCATGTTGTTTGGATACCTGCTTACCAATACGGCACAAATATTTGCTGATGTAAGAACCTACTGGAGTCCGGAGGCTGTTGAACGCGTAACGGGGTGGAGGCCGGAAGCTTCAGCAGCCAATGGTTTCATTCATCTTATTAATTCCGGTTCAGCCACATTAGATGGAACTGGGCAGCAGCAAAGAGATGGCAAACCTGCCATGAAACCTTTCTGGGAAATTAAAGAGGAGGAAGCAAACGCGTGTCTGGATGCAACCACGTGGTATCCGGGCAATAAAGGCTATTTCAGAGGTGGGGGCTTCTCTTCAAAATTTGTAACCAGGGGTGGCATGCCGGTAACTATGTGCCGCATTAACCTGGTGAGAGGACTTGGCCCCGTATTGCAGATAGCAGAAGGAGAAACCATAGATCTTCCGCAAAATGTTCATGATATTTTAGATAAGCGCACCGATATTACCTGGCCCACAACCTGGTTTGTGCCGCGTATAACAGGCAAAGGCGCTTTCACAGATGTATATAACGTTATGTTGCATTGGGGTTCCAATCATGGCGCTATAAGCTATGGCCATATCGGCGATAAATTAATAACATTGGCTTCTATGTTGCGTATTCCGGTTTGTATGCATAATATTGGCGAAGAAAGAATTTTCAGGCCTTCTGCATGGAATGCATTTGGATCGGAAGGTGAAGGGGCAGACTACCGTGCCTGCGAAAATTATGGTGCCTTGTATAAATAACCTTAAGGCCACTTGAGAAAGAGGCTTATTAAAAGGTTAACTTATAGTATCAATTTAAATTAAATCAAAAAAAGTGCTCTCCGCCGGAGAGAATTCAGGAAGGCTATGAAAGATAAAAGACCATCACTCTTTGTAAAAGACGGCATTAATTATTTTGGCCCATTTGCAGCAATCAGCGCCTTATTTTTTCTGTGGGGTATAGCACATGGCATGCTTGACACACTGGATAAAAATTTCCAGATGATGCTGCATTTGGAAAAATGGGAATCGAGCTTTATTCAATTTTCCCTGTATGGCGCTTATTTTGGAATGGCAATACCCGCGGGCATGTTTATAAAAAAATACGGCTATAAAAAAGGGATAATTCTTGGGCTTTCGCTTTTTGCAGCAGGGGCTTTGATAGCTGCAGGTACTGCCACCTTTCAATCCTTCATTTTATTTTTGCTTTGCCTGTTGATTATCGGCGCAGGCCTTGCAACGTTAGAGACCGCTGCCAATCCATATACAACAAAACTTGGTCCTCCTGAAACAGCAGAACGGCGCATTAATTTTTCCCAGTCTTTTAACGGGCTTGCCTGGGTTATAGGGCCATTGATCGCTCTATATATTTATGGCAACCAAAGCCATGTGGAAGGCGAAAAAATGATTTCCATTATTCTGCCTTTTGCTATAATTGGATTGGTGGTTTTGGCTATTGCATTCATTTTTATGCGCATAAAATTGCCGGAGATAACAGAAGCAGATGAAATAGCCGCGCATGGCGGTGCGGTAACGCAAACTTCAGAAACCGGCATAGTAACAAGCGTTGATGACCCGGCATATATATCTCCCAAACCATTATGGAAGAATACGCATTTCACCATGGGCTTTGCTGCCCAGGCATGCTATGTGGCTGCACAAACCGGTGTTTTTAGCTACCTCATAAATTTTGTTACTGATCATGATATGCATCCCCGTTTTGATGTGGAATATGCGCCTTACTTTTTATCGCTTGGCTTTTTATTATTTATGATCGGGCGTTTTTCGGGCAGCTCTATGATGCGATTTTTTAAACCTACCAAAATGCTTGCATTGTATTCACTTGCAGTGTGCATTCTATTGCCTATAGTATCATTTGAGCTGGGATGGGTTTCACTGATTGCGCTTTACGGTGTTTTCTTTTTTATGTCCATTATGTTTCCCACAATTTTTGCATTAGCAATTAAATCGCTTGGACATAATACTAAGGAAGCTGCATCTTTCCTGGTAATGGCAGTTGCGGGTGGAGCAGTGTTTCCGCCCATAATGGGTGCTGTAGCCGATAATTATGGTATGGCAACGGGTTTTCTTGTACCAATACCTTTATTTCTATTCATATTATACTATGCACTGAAAGGACATAAAGTGTTGGCATGATTGAATGAAATCAGAATAAAACTTAAGATGATAACGTGTAAATTATCAGGTTAACTAAAATTTACAGAGACTCATTTATTGATACGGGAAATCTTTAGTATCAGCAGTAACTTATTCAGGAGATATCTCCTTGCGCCAGGATGAGGTTTCAAAGCCGTTATATTTAACAATCACCCGCTTTGTTGGTAGCATAAAACATAAATAATATCACTATAATGAAATTAATCCTTTTATGCATATCGTTATGCGCTGCAACATGTTTGTTTGCACAAAAAACGATCACAACAGCTGACGAATTAAAGCAATTGTATAACGTAGGCGATTTGCCTGCGTATCGCTCAAACACTTATTCCGCCCAGGTTTCAACGTATGATACCACCGGTGGTAACAACGATGGTTTTGGCGGACAGTATTCATTCATCAGAAGGAATGCCGACAGCAGCCTTGTTATTTTTGATGTAAAAGGAACGGGTGTTGTCAATCGTATCTGGACGCCAACGCCCACTACAGATACACTTGATTTTTATATTGATGATGCAAAGCAGCCGGTATTGTCTATTAATTATATGGATCTTTTCTCCGGCAAGGTTTACCCGTTTGTGCAGCCGCTTTGCGGTAACCAGGTTGGAGGTTATTATTGTTACTTCCCCATACTTTTTCAGAAACATTGTGTAATCGTTAGCAGGGGTAAGAAAATGATGTTTCATCAAATTGGTTACAGGTTGTATAACAAAGGAACTGTGGTTCAGCCTTTCACAACAAACATTGACAGCGGTATAAAAGATGCATTGAATGCAATAAGCAGTTTATGGAAGGGTAACGAAGTGAATAAAGCAAAAGCAATTGCCGCAAACAATGCCGGTACAAAAATTACTGATACATCTTTTTCTATTAAACCGGGTGATACAAGGCAGGTATTTGCATTGAATGCCGGCGGCAGGATTACGGGTATTGAAATCAGCCCGTCCAGCAGTTTTGCATCGTTGTACAAAAATATTATCATGCGTGTGTTTTGGGATGATGAAAAATTGCCGGCCATTGATTGCCCTGTTGCAGATTTCTTTGGCTTTGCATTTGGAAAACCTTCCATGCAAAGCTTGCTGGCAGGTTCAGAAAATAATATTTGTTACAGTTTTATTCCAATGCCCTTTGATAAAAAGGCGCGTATTGAATTCAGTTTTTTGAATGCAAAAGACAGTGTGTTGGCAAGCGTTGACCTGCATGCAAAAATTTATTACACACTTCAGCAGCGGGATGCAGGTAAAGAAGGAAAATTTTATGCATATCGAAACAGTGAAGAAACAAAAGACGGGCAGCCGCATGTTTTTCTTGATATAAAGGGCAAAGGACATTATGTGGGTTCTGTATTGCAGGCACAAGGGCTGCATACAGGCATGACAATTTTTTTTGAAGGTGATGATTCAACGATTATTGATAATGAAATGCGTTTTCATGGCACCGGCTCGGAAGATTATTTTAACGGCGGCTGGTATGCTTTGTTAAACCGTTGGGATTCAAAAATGAGTTTGCCATTGCATGGCGCTTTGGATTATTCACTTGCTTTTGCAAGAACGGGGGGCTACAGGTTTTATCTCTCTGATAAAATGTCGTTTGAAAAAAATATTTATCAAAGTATAGAACATGGTGGTGAACATAATGCGATACCTGGATTATATACCTCTGTAAGTTATTTCTATTGCGACAGGCCGCTGCAGTTATCATCATCCAATACGAACGAAAATACAAAGGTTTACATACCAGATACTATCAATATCTATCCACAGTTTTCCGGTATTGAAATTGGTTCTGATATGAATATTAAAGCTGTATGGGATAAAAATGATATAGGGCAAAGCTTTGATATAACCGCCCCGGATAAAGGGATGTTGAAAGTAAACCTGGGTGATATACCTGCGGGCCATTACAAACTTTTTATTTCTTATGTAAAGCAACCGGGCGGCTGCGATTTTTCTGTATGGCAAAGACAAACTCAAATATCAGGATGGGTGTCATCCGGTGCCCCAGAAAAACAGGCGGCGTTTGAATATACAGGTGATATTCCTGTAACCGAATTAAATAATTCAGCTACCATTCAGTTTAAAACAACAGATAAGGCTAATAGATTTTTGTGGGTTAAAATGATGCTGGTAAAGAAAAAATAATTCTGTTTTCGTAATAACATTCACAATGCCAGGTGCTACTAATTTAATTTTCAAAAAAAGTCTGAAAAAGTTTGCTTAAACGATTAAATAAATATATGTTTGAGGCACAGATTTGCTTAAACGATTAAACAGCCATTTTCCATGAATTTTTTTATCCATTAATTATTTAACAAGATGCTTGCCTGATAATTACACGCTTTCCTTCGGCGGATTAATGGTTTTAAAAGATAGCTGTGATTCTCTGCAAATGGTTTAAGGCCTGCTCAAATATGCACAGTCAATAACTGTACACTAGTTCTTTCGCTTATCATTTCATATTTCTTCAAAACAAAAAACAACGCTATGGGTTCTCTTTTAAAAATGCCACCAATGTTGCTGCGATGCTTATTGCACTTCAGGACGGCCATGAAAAAAACATTTTTTATTGCAGTTTCTCTTACCTGTTTTCAGTCTTTTCTTTTTGCGCAACAATCTGCCATTACAGGAAAAGTAACAGATGAAAATGCTGCTCCCCTGGCCGGGGCTACTGTTAAAGTATCCGGCAGCAACACCGCCGTGGCTACAAATGCTGATGGCACTTTTTCTATCAGTGCATCCAAAGGCCAAACGCTGGAAATAACTTATGTGGGCAAGATGGATGAACAAGTGGTAATTGGCGATAATCATTCTCTCAATATCACATTAAAAGATGCAGACGCTGGTTTGAATGATGTGGTTGTTGTAGGATATGGTACACAGGCAAAAAAAGATTTGACCGGTTCTATAGGTGTAATATCACAATCAAAAATGGAGAACCAGGCAACCGTAGGTATCGGGCAAAATCTCCAGGGCAAACTGGCCGGTGTTCAGATAATTCAAAATAATGGAACGCCTTATAGCGGCACTCAAATCAGAATAAGGGGAACGGGTTCTTTTGGAGCATCCAGTAATCCGCTTATAGTAATTGATGGTATGATCACCAATGATGGATTAGCAAATCTTAACCCGAATGATGTAGAGAACATAACGGTTCTTAAGGATGCTGCTTCCGCTGCGATATATGGTTCAAGAGGGGCTAACGGCGTTGTAATTGTAACAACCAAGAAAGGCAACTTTGAAGCACCGATGAAAGTTAATTTCTCCGCTTATGCAGGAGTGGATCAGGTTCGTTATAAAATACCAACATTAACTGCAAAGCAATATGCCGTTCAGGTAAATGATTATTATGGAGCTGCAAATTTGCCTCAGCCTTTTACACAGGAAGAAATTAGTTCGTACGGGAAAGGAACTAACTGGGTTGATGAAATAACACAATCAGGCTTTAAGCAAGATTACTCTTTATCGATTTATGGAGGCACCAAAAATAATGCATATGCAATAGCTGCAGATTATTTTGATGGCCAGGGCGTAATTAAGAATACAAATTTTAAGCGTGGTAATATTAAGATAAGTGATGATAACCGTATCCTGCCCAATTTAAAATTAGGCATAAGCCTGAATATCAATTATGGTGTATCGAACAATACAGACTGGGGCCAGGCAATTGACCGCGCCTTGATATTTCCGCCTACAGAACCAGTTTATGACGCAAATGGAGATTATAGCGCCGCCATACATAATGGAGAGCCCGTAACCATGCTCAACCCCTTAATAGCAGTAAACCTTTGGAAGTACAAGCAAACATGGAAAAAATTATTGGGAACAGCTTATTTGGAATGGGATATTATTAAAGACCTGAAATTTAAAACTTCGCTTAATGCAGAATATTATGGATGGAATCAGGACCACTTTATTCCTTCTTACACTTTTGGCCCTGCAGGATTAATAGGCGACCATCCGATTGCAGAGCTTTATGTAGATCAGAATGAAAATGTTAACTATGAAATTGATAATATCCTTACTTATACCAAACGCATAAACCAGGATCATAATTTAACAGTTATGGCCGGTTATACATTTCAGCAAACAAATGGATCTAATTTAAATGCCTCAAGAAATGACTTTTTAAATAATGATCCAAACATGCAGGTAATAGATGCCGGTAACAGTAACATTAGTAATGGCGGCAATAAATATGCATGGGCCATTCAGTCTTATCTTGGCCGTATAAACTATGCCTATAAGGACAAATATTTACTGAGCAGCAGTTTAAGAATTGACCAGACATCACGTATCGCCTCAACGCACAGAACAGGTGTGTTTCCGGGAGCATCGGCCGGCTGGGTTATTTCAAAAGAAAAATTTTTTGAAAATGTATCTGCTGTCAATAATTTGAAACTTCGTGCAAGCTGGGGTATTTTAGGTAACCAGGATATTGGAACATATCCATATCAAACCACACTTAATTCTACCGGGTTGTATTATCCATTTGGTGCAGGCGGCGACGGCACCACATATACCGGTGTTGGACCAACCAGCCTGGGCAACCCTAATATCCGCTGGGAGAAAACATCAACTTACGGTGCGGGATTAGAAGCTTCTTTTTTGAATAACAGGTTATCTTTTATAGCAGATTATTATAAAAGAAATACTTCTGACATTCTTGTTCAAATTCCTTTGCTTGCAACTTCCGGCGTTAATAATGCACCTTACCAGAATGCCGGCAGCGTATCAAACACAGGCATTGAATTAACATTAGGTTATTCCGATCAGATCGGTAAATCTTTTAAATATGATGTTAGCGTTAACTGGACGCATAATAAAAATATTGTTACAAAAGTTCCGTCGCCTATAGTGAATTCTTTTAGTCAAACTACAGTTGGCAATTCCATAAATGAATGGTATGGCTATGTGCAGCAGGGCATTTTTCAAACACAGGAAGAAATTGATAAAGCGCCAACGCAACCAAATGCTGCACCCGGCGATATAAGGTTTAAGGACTTAAATAATGATGGTTTAATTAATTCTGATGACAGAACATTTATAGGATTGGCAGTAGCGCCTAACACCTATGGCGGCAGTATTTCCATGTCTTACAAAGGCTTTGATTTGGTTACAAGTTTTTACGGGCAAACCGGAGCGCTGAGAAGTATAGATCAGGTTGGTTTTGCAATAACAAGAGGCGGCGAGCAAACTTCTGCATGGATGTATAATCAAAGATGGACAGGTGAAGGAACAAGCAATTATGTGCCAAGAGTTGTAGCAGGCGACCCGAACGATAATTATCGCCGGTCTACTTTCTGGTTAAGATCATCTGACTTTTTCAGGCTTCAAAATGTGCAGATTGGATACGACTTTACCGGTTTATTAGGCAATAAGGCTGCTACCACAATACATAAACTGCGCTTTTATGTGGCAGCGCAAAACCTTTTCTGTATTAATTCTTATCCGGGATGGGATCCTGAACAAAGTATTAACGGTGGATATCCAATGCCCAGGTCTTTTTATGGCGGTATAAATGTGCAATTCTAAACAGAATAAACTAATCATCATGAAAAAAGTAATCTTCTTTTCAATATCTCTTCTAACATTCGCTGCTTGTAATAAGCAATTAGATAAAATGCCATATGGTGTTGTATCAACCGATAATTTTTATAAAACCGCTGATGACGCTCAAATGGCAGTAACCGCAGCGTATAAATCCTTCCAGTTATTAGATGGACAAAATGGCTGGAACACCCAGGCTGGTTATACACCGATGGGAGATATTACAGGTCCCGATGTGCAGGCGCACCCGGATCTCGTTGTTTATTATCAAATACAGCAATCCATTATTTCAGCAAGTTCAGACCAGATGGAGATGTTATACCAGCGTTGCTATAAAGCCCTTTTGCTGGTTAATGAAGCTATAGAAAAAATACCGGCGATTGAAATGGATGAAACATTAAAATCCAGGTACATGGGTGAACTATATTTCATAAGAGGCTTTTGGTTGTTTCGTTTAGGATATATGTTTGGTACAGCACCCCTCGTTGCAGCTCCATTAGGTATTTCAGAATTAAATGTTCCGAATTCTGTTAGAACAGCTGAATTTGATAACAGCAAAAATGTAAATAATTATACAGTTACCAAGAGCAATTTGTTTGACCAGGCTGAGGCTGATTTTAAATTGGCGCTGCAATCATCTATAGCAGACAGGAACACAGGTGATTTAATGGGAAGGGCGGATAAAGGTGCAGTGAAAGCATATCTTGCCCAGATATATTTGTACGAGCACAAATGGAATGATGCCAAAGTTTTGCTGGAAGATATCATGTCTTATGGTTATGCATTGCTCCCTGATTATAATGATATATTTAACGGCACACACGATAATAGCAGTGAGGCGGTTTTCGAAGTTCAGTACACAGCATTAAATCAAAAAGGCACAGATAATTTTGGTACAGTGCTTAATGCGCCAAACGGAGAAGGATACGTTGCCGGCGGTGGCTGGGGATGGACACGCCCTACACAAGACCTGGAATGGGAATATGAACAAGGCGATCCACGCTTAACAGCCTCTATTTTTCGTAAAGGTAAAGACGATTTTTTCGGCCAGGTTTTTATGGATAAAGTAAACGGAACGGGCCTCGGCATCAGGAAATGGTGCATTGGTAATCCTCCAAATAATAATGGTGTTACAGTTGACCAGGTTAGCTGGAATAATTCAAGTAACTACACTTTGGTTAGGTATGCTGAAGTATTGTTGTGGTATGCTGAAGTAATGAATGAATTAGGCGATCGTGCAAAAGCAGCGGAATATGTAAACAAGGTAAGAGCCCGTACCGGTACAACAACAGACCCCAATACTGTTAATCAAAACAATATAAAACAATTAGCACCGGTATCCTCCACATTAAGCTATGAAGATATGTTTTGGGCAATTGTCCACGAGCGCAGGGTTGAGTTTGCCTTTGAAGGAAAATTTGGCTGGGATTTAAGAAGGTGGGGCATTGCGAGTGAATACCTTACTGATCCCAAGAGATGGCAAAACCAGGTAACACCGGGATATTTTAAATATAAAATTGGAAAAGATGAAGTGTTCCCGATACCACAAATTGAAATTGACAGATCTGGTGGTGTTTTAACACAGAATCCTGGTTATTAGTAATAACAATAAGTTTCAATGCCAAAGCGCGGGAACATTATTATTAACGAGAAAATAATAGACAGCTTTAAGTTAAGCTTAAGATCGTTCAGTATAAATACAAGCTCTCAACTCTAAACTGCTTAAAAACAGGCAGTATTGAGAATGGTTTTTTGCAGGATTTTTTTCAGACACTTGGTTTTTACAAGGAGCAACCTTCTGGTTGCTCCTTTCCCTGCAAAAAAGCATTTGCTTAATCCGTTTAATTGGAAGGAGAAGATAATTAACTGAGTGGAAATTGATTGGTAAAAAAGAAGCAAGTTAGATTGATGATTGCTTTAACATGCCAAATATCTCCATATAAAAAATTAGGTATGAAACGAACCTTTTTATTCATCTGTTTTTTTTCCATTGCAGCCATTGCATTTTCGCAACCTGTTGATCCATCGCATCACGTTCCTGGAAATAAAAACCTGCCTGCGTCATGGAAAACTTCTTTATATAACAATCAGAAAAAAGTTTTTAAAGGTGATGAATTGCTTACCATCGGTATGCCCTGCGGTGGTATTGCAGCAGGCCAGTTATATGTAAGGGGGGATGGAACATTAGCTAACTGGTGGATATATAACAATGCTTACAATACAGGTTATGGCATTGACTCGCTTACGCATTTTAATACGGCGCTTGGCCCGTGGACAGTTTGTTATAAAACGTTTGAGCCTAAAAGTTATGTTGACCAGGGCTTTAATATAAAAATTAAGCAAGACGGCAAAACAACAAGTGCTAACCTGGATAAAAAAGATTTTGATGATATATCGTTTGTGGGTGAATATCCAATAGCAACCATCAACTATAATTCAACAAAAAAAAAATTACCGGTTACTGTTTCATCAGAAGTGTATTCACCATTCATTCCTATGAATGCTAAAGAATCTGCAACGCCAGGAACCATTTTGAAATATACGGTTAAGAATACATCTTCAAAACCAATGCAGGTAAGCCTTTCAGGCTGGCTGCAAAATTTTGTTTGTTTGGATATAGCTGCTGAAATACGCGCTGACAGGCAAAATAAAATCGTTAAAAAAGATGGGCTCACTTCTCTTGTATTGAGCCTTACGCCGCAAACGGGAAACATTATTGAAAAGCAACCAGCCATCACCGTTTTTGATGACTTTGAAAATGGATATAAAAAATGGAAGGTTACAGGCCATGCATTTGGCAATGCACCTGCAACAGGAAGTTTTGGCGGAGATCAAAGCCGGCTTACAGGGTTTACCGGCAAAGGCGTCATAAATTCTTTTTTAAACGGTGATTCTTCAACCGGTAAAATGGTTTCAGATGATTTTGTTATAAAAGATGATTATATCATATTTAAATTAGGTGGTGGCAGGCATCCGCAAACAACTTGCCTGAACCTTGTTGTTGATGGTAATATCGTTCGTAATGCAACAGGATCAAATACTGAAACACTCGAGCAAAAATATTGGGATGTAAAAGACCTGAAAGGGAAGAAGGCGCGTTTCGAAATTGTTGATGCAGCTAAAGGCGGCTGGGGCCATATTAATCTGGATGATATTGGTTTTAGCGATATGCCTGTTGTAAAAGAAAAATATTATCCTGAACATCATCCATATTTTGGTAATGCATCACTAAGCATTTTATCAGGTAATGCTTTTGCAGATGCAGATTATAAGGGTGTTGATGATAACACTAATGCAAATTCAGCATCAGCACCGGCAATGTATAAACTAACCGGCAGTGTTGGTGAATCTTTTGATTTGAAGCCTGGTGAAACAAAAGAAATTACATTTCTGCTAACATGGTATTTCCCTAACCGGCCTTCTTATTATTATGGCAGCGATGTAACCGATGTTATCGGGAACGACTGGAATACTGCATTGCCGACAGATGGTGCAACTATCATCGGCAACATGTACAGTAACTGGTTTAATAATTCGGAAGATGTGGCTTTGTATCTTCAGAAAAATTATGACCGCCTCTCCAGATTAACCCTTCTTTTTCATGATACTTATTATAACAATACAACTGTTCCTTACTGGCTTAACCAACGTTTGCTGATGCCGCTTTCTACGTTGGCAACTGAAACCTGCCAATGGTGGGCAAATGATAAATTCTGGGCATGGGAAGGTGTGGGTTCTTGTGTTGGAACTTGCACGCATGTTTGGAATTATGAACAGGCTTTGGCGCATTTCTTTCCCGAACTTGAACGCAACATTAGAGAACGTACAGATTTTGGTGAATCTTTTCAAAAAGATGGCAGCGTGCTTGCCCGCAACGGCTGGGGTGGTGTGTTGATCGATGGCCATGCGGGTGCAATTTTAAAAGCGTATCGAGAATACCTTAATTCAAAAAATGATATTTTTTTACACCGGAACTGGGACAGGATAAAACGTGCAACAGAATTTATTATTAATGAAGATGGCAATGAAGACGGATTGATTGAAAAAGTGCAGGCAAATACATATGATATTGCTTTTTACGGAGCGAATACCTATGTTGGTTCATTATACCTTGCTGCACTAAAAGCTGCTGCAGCAATGGCTTCCGTTATGAATGATACAGCGTTTGCGCAACGTTGTTCAACCATTGCAAAGGCAGGGGAAGATAATACGGTAAAGCGTTTATGGAACGGTGAATATTTTGTGCAGGATGTTGATTTAAAAGAACATCCTGAATACCAGTATAAAGACGGCTGCTTGAGCGACCAGTTATTTGGGCAAACATGGAATCATTTAAATAATCTCGGTTATATCTATCCAAAAGATAAAGTGAAACAAACGCTGGAATCGATATGGAAATACAACTGGGCGCCGGATGTTGCGGTACAAAATAAAATTCATCCGCCGGAAAGAACCTATGCAAGTTTTGGCGAACCGGGATTGCTTGTTTGCACCTGGCCAAAAAGTGAGCATATGGGTGAGAAAGGTGTGCGTTACCGCGATGAAGTTTGGACAGGTATTGAATACCAGGTTGCCACCAGCATGATATACAATAATATGATTGACGAAGCCTTATCCATTGTAAAAGCCGTTGATGAAAGGTACAGCCCGCAAAAACATAATCCGTGGAATGAAATTGAGTGCGGCGATCACTATGCAAGGGCAATGGCTTCATGGGGCGTGATGCTGGCCCTGCAAGATTATTATTACAACGGGCCTGAAGGTATTATCAGTTTTAATCCTAAAATGCAGTCGTCACATTTTGAAGGATTTTTTACAACGGCTGAGGCCTGGGGAAATATTAAACAGGATATACAAAACAACCAGCAAAAAAATTCAATAGTTGTGAAGTATGGCGATCTTACATTACAACAAGTAAAATTGCATTGCGATAAAAAACCTGCAGCTATAAAAATGCTTGTAAATAACAAGCCCGTTAAAAGCAGTTTTTCATACGATAATAATACGGCTTCTGTAATTTTTGATAATATTTCACTGCAGGCTAATGATAATGTTGATATATTGATCGCTTATTAAAAGACATTATTGGCTGTTAATATTTGTATATGAATAAAGCTTATGTTATTGGCGTTGATTATGGAACAGATTCGGTGCGTACGATTATCGTTGATGCAGGCAATGGCGCTGAAATAGCTGCTTCAACATTTGAATACCCAAGATGGAAAAAACAGTTGTACTGTAATGCAGCAATCAACGAATTCCGTCAGCACCCGCTGGATTATATAGAAGGTTTGGAGTTTACAATAAAAGAGTGCCTGCAAAAAGCAGGCGATAATATTCGTCATAACATCAGGGCTATTTCAATTGATACAACCGGTTCTTCTCCTGTTGCCGTAGATGAAACAGGAACGCCATTGGCATTGCACGAAAAGTTTGCTGATGATCCTGATGCTATGTTTGTTTTATGGAAAGACCATTCTGCTGCGCAGGAAGCGGCAGAAATAAATCAGCATGCAAAAAACTTCAGCATTAATTATCTGAAATATGTTGGCGGTGTTTATTCATCAGAATGGTATTGGAGTAAATTGTTGCATGTGCTGCGTGTGAATAAAAAAGTAAAAGATGCCTGTTATAGTTGGGTGGAGCATGCTGACTGGATGCCCTTTTTATTAACCGGTGGCAAGCATATCAGCGAAATGAAACGTGGCGTTTGCACGGCTGGTCATAAAGGTTTGTGGGCGGAAGAATGGGATGGGTTCCCGCCTGAAGAATTTTTTACTTCACTGGATCCTTTATTGACCGGTTATGTTTCCAAACTTCCTTCAACAACCTATACCGCTGATAAACCTGCCGGGAATTTATCACAGGAATGGGCTGATAAATTAGGCTTATCAACGGGCGTCATTATTGGTATTGGTGCGATGGATGCACATATGGGCGCAGTTGGCGGGCAGATTGAACCTTATTATTTGAGCAAAGTAATGGGCACATCCACCTGCGATATGTTGGTAGCACCTGTTGAAGATATGCAGGGTAAATTCGTACAAGGCATTTGTGGATTGGTAAACGGTTCTGTTATTCCCGCAATGATTGGCATGGAAGCAGGGCAATCTGCATTTGGCGATGTGTATGCCTGGTTCAAAAATTTATTGTCCTGGCCTTTGCATCTTGCAACGGATGTGCTGGATGAAAATACGATCAAATCAATCACAGATAAAATAATTCCTGCATTAAGCAAACAGGCATCTATGGTGCCTTTGCATGAAAGCAATGAATTAAGCCTTGATTGGTTCAATGGCCGCCGTACACCCAATGCAAATGCGTTATTAACAAGCACCATTACCGGTCTCGATTTAGGCAGTGATGCCGTAAAAATATTTCACTCTTTGGCCGAAGCTACCTGCTTTGGTGCGAAGGCAATTGTTGAATGTTTCACCCATCAAAATATTCCTGTTAAAGGATTAATAGGCATTGGCGGCGTTGCAAAAAAATCGCCGTTCATTATGCAGATGATGGCAGATGTAATGAATATGTCAATCAAGATAAACAAGTCTGAACAAACCTGTGCATTGGGTGCGGCTATGTTTGCAGCTACTGTTGCCGGTGTTTACAGTAAGGTTGAAGATGCCATGCAGGCAATGGGGCAGGGTTTTGATGTTGAATATTATCCCGATAAAAATAAAGTTGATATTTACCAGCACCGTTATAAAAAATACCTCGGGCTGGGAACTTATATAGAAAGCAATATCGCGAAAGAAGCGGTGAATGCCTAAGTCATCAGAAACTATCATTCATTAAATAAATTGATATGAATAAATTTCAAAAACGCCGTTCTTTTTTAAAGTCTGTTGTACTTGGCGGAACAGGCATTGCCGTTAGCCCGGCTATCATAAGGGCAGAAGATACAACTACGGGCATGCCTGGAAGCATTGAGCAAAAAAATGTTCCGTCCACGGGAAGAAAATACAACAGTCCATACACAGGTGAATATTTAAACCGCATTGCATTCCCCGTTGGTGGTTTAGGTGCAGGCATGTTCTGTCTCGAAGGTACCGGTGCTATTTCGCACATGAGTGTCCGCAACAGGCCGGAGATTTATCATGAACCCTCGCTGTTTTCCGCCATTGCCATTAAAGGCTTAAAAAATGGCGTTAAAGTGTTGGAAGGGCAGGTGCCTGACTGGAAAATGTTTGGCGCAAGAGGAACGGGTAATGGTGCGGCGGGCACCACCTATGGTTTGCCGCGTTTTCAAAATGCAACATTCAAAACGCATTTCCCGTTTGCCAGTATTGAATTGCAGGATGATGATATTCCTTTGCAGGTTGCTGTAAAAGGATGGAGCCCCTTTATTCCAACAGATGAAGATAACAGCAGTTTGCCTGTTGGCGCTTTGGAATACACTTTCACGAATAAAACAACGCAAAATTTTGAAGCGGTTTTTTCATTCAATACAAAGAATTTTTTAGCGAATACGGAAGGTGCTGTTAATAAAATCGCTTCCATTAATAACGGGTTTATATTGAAACAGGATGCTGTTAAAGATAAGCCCGAAACTGAGGGCAACTTTGCCGTTTTCACTGATGATAATAATACAATCGTTGATCATTGCTGGTTTCGTGGCGGCTGGTGGGACCCTTTAACCATGGCATGGAATACAGTGCACGATGTGAAAACAAGGGCCAGTGAACCGGTTGAAAAAGATGCGCCCGGTGCATCGTTATTTGTGCCTTTTACATTAGCTGCAGGCGCATCTAAAACAATTAAATTAATGATGACATGGTATATCCCGGAAACATCCATGCATATAGGCCAAATTGTTTTAGATGAAAAGAAAGACTGCAGTCCTGAAAGCGGTTGTTGCGCAGCACCGGAAGACTTGGGCGTTGCAAACGGAAAGAAAAGCCCTTCATCCAATTATAAACCCTGGTACAGCAGCCGTTTTGCAAATGTTGAAGAAGTAGCGGATTACTGGAAAAAGAATTACAACGATTTACATTCAAAATCAAAATTGTTTTCTGAAGCTTTTTACACGAGCACACTGCCGCCTGAAGTAATGGAAGCCATTGCCGCTAATCTTACTATCTTAAAATCACCAACCGTACTCCGTCAATATGATGGCAGATTATGGGCATGGGAAGGCTGTGGTGATGATGGCGGATGTTGTCATGGTTCCTGCACACATGTATGGAATTATGCGCAAGCCATGCCGCACTTGTTTCCTATGCTTGAAAAAAGTTTGCGCAATACGGAATTTTGTGAGAACCAAAATAAAGAGGGCCACCAGGGTTTCAGGGCCAATCTTCCTATCAGTCCTTTAAAACATGATTTTCATGCAGCATCCGACGGGCAGTTGGGTGGCATTATGAAAGTTTACAGGGAATGGCGCGTAAGCGGCGATAATGATTGGCTGCGCAAAATATATCCTGTTGTAAAAACAAGCATGGATTATTGCATTGCAACCTGGGATCCTAAAAACAAAGGCGTGATTGAGGAGCCTCATCATAATACTTACGATATAGAGTTTTGGGGGCCCGATGGTATGATAACATCTTTTTACCTGGGTGCATTAACGGCTATGATTTTAATGGGTAAACATTTAAATAAAGATGTAAGCAGGTATGAAGATTTATACAAGAAAGGCAAAGTGCAGCTCGAAACAAATTTGTATGATGGTGAATATTTTATCCAGGATATTGAATATAAAAACCTGAAAGCAGAAAACCCTGCAACAGCCCAATCATTTGGCGGAAGTTATTCAGATGAGGCAATTGAAATTTTAAAACAGGAAGGGCCAAAATATCAATATGGCAAAGGCTGTTTGAGTGACGGTATTTTAGGTGCATGGATTGGCAGCATGTGCGCATTGCCGCCATTTGTTGATAATAAAAAAGTAAGCAGCCATTTACTGGCCATTCATAAATACAATTTAAAAACGTCTTTAAAGGAGCATGCAAATCCGCAAAGGCCTGCTTATGCATTGGGCGATGAAGGCGGCTTGCTGTTGTGCACATGGCCTAAAGGTGGTAAACTGTCATTGCCATTTGTTTACAGCGATGAAGTATGGACAGGCATTGAATACCAGGTAGCCGCACATTTAATGGAAATGGGTCACGTGCAACAGGGTTTGGATATTGTAAAACTTTGCCGCAACCGTTATGATGGCAGGGTGCGTAATCCTTTTAACGAATATGAATGTGGCCATTGGTATGCGCGTGCCATGAGCAGCTATGGCATGTTGCAGGCACTGACAGGTGTGCGTTATGATGCTGTTGATAAAACATTGTATGTTGATTCAAAGGTTGGCGACTTTACCTCATTTCTTTCAACGGCAACGGGTTTTGGAACCATAACATACAAAGCCGGCAAACCATCTGTAAAAGTTGTGTATGGTAAGATCGATATTAATAAAACGGTTGTTGGCAATAAAAAAGCATAATGGAGAATTTGTGCGCAGCTAAAGACAGGGTAGTGGCTTTGCGGTATATTATGCGCAATGGCAACGGCGAAGTACTGGCAGATACAATGCAGACATTACCGGTAAATTATTTACATGGATCAGCGGGAATTTTGCCGGCGCTTCAGCAGCAAATAAGTGGATTAAAGGCAGGTGATAAAAAGAAAGTATATCTTTTCAAGGAACATAGCGACACTGATGATGATTTTGAATTTGATGTAATTATTGATGATGTGCGTGAAGCGCTTCCAGAGGAAATTGTGTTAGGCTATGCTGTACAGATAACAACAAACACCTGTGAAGATGATTGCCGATGTTACACCGACGAATCACCGGCATAAATTCCTTGCGTCTTCGGGATCAGAAAAATTGATGACGAGAAAGCTTATCATATAAAAACTGTTCAATGAACTTACATTTAATAAGCGGGTTTTTAGGCAGCGGTAAAACAACGGCTATTCAAACCGCATGTAAAACATTAATGGCAGAAGGTATGCGCGTTGGTGTTATTACAAACGACCAGGGAATAAAATTGGTGGATACCGGTTTTTTTGAAAGCCATGCTGTTCCAAACCGGCAGGTAATTAATGGATGTTTTTGCTGCAACTATAACGCACTCGATGAAAATATCCAATCGCTTATTCAAACAAATGATCCGGATATGATTTTCGCAGAATCAGTTGGCTCCTGCACAGATATTGTTGCTACAGTAATGAAGCCTTTGCTGCAATTCAGGAAAGATGTAACGGTAACTGTTTCAACCTTTGCCGATATCCAATTGCTTTACATGCTTTTTATTGAAAAGAAACATTTGTTTAATGATGAAGTGCAATACATCTATCAAAAACAACTGGAAGAAGCAGAAATAATTATTGTTTCAAAAATTGATCTTGTAAATGAAGAAACGATAAGCAGTGTTCAGCATTTTCTGAAGGATCAGTATCAACATAAACGCGTTATTTATGTAAACGGCACCAGCGAAGAAAGTACAATGCAATGGCTGAATTTGATAACTGAAAAAAATGCAGCAATTGCGCCGGCTTCATTAGATATTGATTATGATATATACGGGGCCGGTGAGGCAATGCTGGCATGGCTGGATGAAGAATTTGAACTGTTTAGCAACAATGACAGTGCTGTTGAAGATGCCGTTTCTTTAGCAAACAACATTTACCGGCAATTAATAAATAATAAGCTTTCTATAGGGCATTTTAAATTGCTTATTAACCAACAACTGAAAATAAGCTATACCGAAATGCATGCCGCACACATTCCCGTGACTATTCCGGAAGCTGCCAGGGCGGAAGTTGTTTTGAATGCAAGGGTTCAAACTGATCCCGAAACATTAAGAGAAATTATTTCAAACGCAATGGATGATTTGCAAAAGGAAAAAAATTGCGGCATCAAGGTTACGAATTCAAGTGCATTTATACCCGGGTATCCGCGGCCAACACATCGCATCATCAGCAATATGATGGCATGAAAAAATATGTGGCTGAAATGATAGGCACTTTCGCCATTGTTTTTTGCGGAACGGGTGCCATTGTTATAGATGCAGCAACCAATGGAAATATTTCGCATGCAGGCGTTGCGCTTACCTGGGGTTTGATTGTTATGACCATGATCTATACGTTTGGCAGCAATTCCGGTGCGCATTTTAATCCTGCAGTGAGCGTGGCATTTGCCCTGGCAAACCGCTTCCCTTACAGGTTATTATTGCCCTATATCATCAGTCAATGCGCAGGCGCCATCGCAGCAAGCGCCTTGTTAAGATTTTTATTTCCATCCGATATTTTTTTGGGCGCTTCATTGCCCGCAGGTGCCGCAATGCAATCGTTCATACTTGAATTGATTTTATCTTTTTTATTAATGCTGGTTATTTTACACGTTGCCTGCGGCAGTAAAGAAGAAGGTTTGTTCAGTGGAATAGTTATCGGTGGTGTGGTAGGTTTGGAAGCCATGTTCGCCGGGCCTGTTTGTGGTGCTTCCATGAATCCCGCACGTTCGCTTGGCCCTGCTCTTGTATCAGGCCATACGGAATTTTTATGGTTGTATTGGGTTGCCCCGTTAAGCGGTATGGCACTGGCAGTGCCTTTATTTAAGTTTATGAAGAAAGAAGCAATACTTACCCAGCCATAACCTTTAACACATAAGTAAGCCGTGCACGCTCACCAGAAGAAATTATTTTAAAATTATATTGCTTTGTTTTCTGGCCTAATCTTGTGCATCAACTTTAGACTAAGATTTATATTTTGTGCATAATTCAATATAAAGATGGATTTGAATTTAAGAGATAAAGTAATAATCGTAACAGGTGGTGCAAGAGGCATTGGCGAAAGCATTGTAAGAAAACTTGCGAATGAAAACGCCATTCCCTGCATCATTGATATTAATCAGCAACTGGCTGATAACCTTGTAAACACATTGCAGCAAAACAACCAGCAAGGCTTTGCTGTGATTGCTGACTTAACCCAGCCTGAACAATGCAAAAAAGCTATAGACAATATCATTGAAAAGTTTGGAAGCCTTGATGGAATTGTAAATAACGCCGGTTTAAATGATGGCGTGAGCCTTGAAAACGGCACGTACGAAAAATTTATACAATCGCTGAAAGTGAATGCTGCCCACTATTTCAGCATTACGCATTATGCTTTAAATGTTTTAAAAAATAGTAAGGGAAGTATTGTAAATATTTGTTCGAAAGTGGCGCAAACCGGGCAGGGCGGCACCTCTGGTTATGCTGCTGCCAATGGTGTAAGGTTTGGTTTAACCACGGCCTGGGCGCAGGAACTGGCTGCATTCAATATTCGTGTAAATGCAATTGTGGTGGCAGAATGTTATACGCCGCAATACGATTGGTGGATTAAACAACAGCCCGATCCCGAAGCATCACTTAATGCCATTATATCCAAAATACCTTTGGAACAAAGGATGACTTTGCCGGATGAAATTGCTGATACCGCCCTCTTTTTATTATCATCAAAATCAACCTCTGTGAATGGAGAATTCTTTTACGTTGACGGCGGCTATGTACACTTAGACAGGCGCATTTAATTGTTCCTAAAAAAAATTGGGTTGACATGCAACCCAATTAAAATTATAATCAAAATTATTAACCTTAAACGCTGTTATCTTTTCTCCGCATTTAAAGGCAGGTCTCTTTTCAACATGGCATCGCGGTTAGCCATATCCCAGGCTGTATAGAAAACCAGTTTCACGCGTTTTGCCATCAGATCAAAATTTATTTTATCAACCGTGTCAGTAGGCCTGTGATAGTCGGCATGCACGCCATTAAAATAGAAAATGATAGGAACGCCTTTATCTGCAAAATTGTAATGGTCGCTCCTGTAATAAAAACGGTTGGGATCGTTGGGGTCATTAAACTTCCGGTCAAGTTCCAGGTGCGTATAAGTGTTATTAATGCTGTCTGAAATAGGCATCAGGTCGCTGCTTAATTTGTCTTCACCAATAGGATAAACATAATTGGTTGAATCGCCATAAGTGCGGTCCGGATCAATCCTGCCCACCATATCAATATTTAAATCAACAGAAGTTGAATCCAGGTTAAACAATGGATGATCCGTATAATATTCGCTTCCCCATAAACCTTTTTCTTCACCGGAAACGGTCATGAAAACAATCGTGCGTCTTGGATTATGGCCCTTATCACGTGCTGCCGCAAAAGCTTCTGCCATTTGTAATACACTCGTGGTACCGCTGCCATCGTCATCAGCGCCATAATAAATTACAGAATCCTGCTTACCCAAATGATCATAATGTGCCGTAATAAAAACATACTGGCTTTTCTTATCTGTTCCGGGCAACACGCCAATTACATTCGTGCTCTGCAGGTTATTGGTCTGTTTTGAAATATGTAACTGCGCCGTTGTTGAATAATTTTTATGCGCCGTATTTTCATCAATGGGCGCATTTAATAATGCTTCAGCCAGTTGCCTTGAAATATTGAGCAAAGGTGTTTTTACCTGCGGAGGTTTAAGGTACATACGCCCTTTGTAAACAGATTTTCCCTTTGGAAAATTATCCGACACAATCAATACGCCTGCCGCCCCGGACTGTGAAGCCGTAATTAACCTGCGGTAAAAGCTGCGAAAGTTTTTTTCATCATCCGCAGATGCGGTAATCATTACCCATTGCTGTTTGGTATCAAGGCTGTCATAATCATTATGTGTAGAATCTTTTATGCCTTTGCCTGCAAAAACAATATTATTGATAGTAAAAGCGCCCTGCGGAATACCGCTGCCTGCTATGGAAAAATCTGTTGCAAAATCAAATTTTTTGCCGGCTACCTCAAAAGCCGCATCCGTTATCGAATCCTGGTAAACGGGATAAGGCATTTGATATTTCCCTGAATCTCCGGGCAGCAATTTCAGTTTTCTGAAATGATCTTCAATGTACGCCGCTGCCCTGCGCTGGCCTTCTGTAGTCGTTTCGCGGCCCTGCATTTCTGCGCTGGCTATTACACTAAGTTTGGCCTTTAACGCCTCCGGCGTAATAGTGGCGGCAAATTTTTCTGCTGTTTTGTTTTGTGCAGATGCATTTATTGATGCCGTAAGCAATAATAAGGGTAACAATTTTTTCATGGTGCGCAATATGATGAAAAATGCGCAAATCAAAAGCGAAATTTGGATGAAGAAGGGCAGTAGAAAGCGCAGGCGCTCCCGGAAAATCCGGGAGCCGGTTGAAAAACTGCAAGCCCTATCCTAAAAATTTGGGATGCTATTTGCAAGTTGGAAAACCCTATACTAAAAATTTAGGATGCCATTTGTAAAAATGCCAACCTTATCCAATAAGGCATCCCGTCGATCTTTTTTACTGCTATCGAACGAAAAGGAAATCGGTATTTTTGAATCACCACTTTATTTAAAAGAATCAAATGCAGTTAACACGGTTATTCAATGAATTTTTTAACAGCGAAAAAGCATCGGGCATCATTTTAATTTTTGTCACCATCCTTTCCGTAACAATCGCCAATTCTTCATTGCAAACACCTTATCTGAACTTTTGGCACACCAATATCGGCAGCCACGATATTGTGCACTGGATTAATGATGGCCTGATGACAATTTTCTTTCTACTGATCGGCCTTGAACTGGAACGGGAGATTTATCATGGCGAATTATCAAATTTCAAAACAGCATCGTTGCCCATCATTGCGGCGCTGGGCGGCATACTCATCCCGGCCGGCATTTATTTATTGCTGAATTATGGCACAGCAACACAATCCGGCGCAGGCATTCCCATGGCTACCGACATAGCTTTTGCCATAGGCATACTTTCACTATTGGGCCGCAGGGTACACCCTTCGCTCAAAGTGTTTTTAACCGCGCTGGCTGTGATAGACGACCTTGGCGCCATCATCATCATTGCCATATTTTATGCGCAGGCCATTTCATGGTTAAACCTGTTGATTGCATTGGCCATTTTTGTGGCATTACTTATTTTAAACCGTTTAAAAGTGCTCAACCTTGTACCATATATTTTGGGCGGTATTTTAATGTGGTGGTTTATGCTGCATTCCGGTGTGCATGCAACCATTTCGGGTGTGCTGCTGGCTTTTGCCATTCCTTTTAAGAAAAATGATGAAAAATCGCCATCGTACATGTTGCAGCATTTTCTTCATAAACCCGTTTCTTTTTTAATACTTCCGTTGTTTGCTATTGCCAACACCGGCATTGCCATACCGGGCAACTGGGTTGAAGGATTGATGCAGCTAAGCAGCATCGGCATTATTGCGGGGCTTGTAATTGGCAAACCGTTAGGCATATCATTGTTTTCATTTGCTGCCGTTAAAGCAGGTTTGTGCCAACTGCCTTCGCAGGTTAGCTGGACAAATATTATCGGGGCGGGCGTACTGGCCGGTATAGGGTTTACCATGTCTATATTCATCACCATGCTGGCTTTTAACGATGCGGCTATTGTAAACAGCGCTAAAATTGCTATTCTTATAGGCTCCGTTATTGCAGGTATCACAGGGCTTTTGTGGTTAAGATTAAGTTTGAAAAAACAAAATATACCCACGGAAGAATAGCAAAATGTTTTACCCTATATATTCACGTAATAAACCGTTCACATTACCTAAAATTGAAGAATTCCTTTTTAGCATTTACTTTCGCATGGTTGGAATTGCTAATTCAAACAGAAAAATAAAAATATTATGGCATACGACGTAATCGTTATTGGCAGCGGCCCGGGTGGTTACCCGGCAGCTATACGCGCCTCTCAGTTAGGGTTTAAAACAGCAATTATAGAAAAAGAAAGCCTCGGCGGTATTTGTTTAAACTGGGGCTGCATTCCTACAAAAGCTTTAATTAAAAGTGCCCAGGTATATGATTATATGAAGCATAGCAGCAATTATGGCTTGTCTGCAACAGATGTAAAGCAGGATTTTGGCGCTGTGGTAAAACGCAGCAGGGGTGTGGCCGATAAAATGAGCAAGGGTGTTTCTTTTCTCATGCGTAAGAATAAAATTGATGTGGTAATGGGTTATGCAAAAATTACAGGCAAAGGCAAGATTGAAGTAACTGCCGCTGATAATTCGAAGCAAACGCTGGAAGCAAAAAATATAATTATCGCAACCGGCGGCAGAAGCCGTGAATTGCCCAACCTTAAACAGGATGGCAAAAAAATAATCGGCTACCGCGAAGCGCTGGTGTTACCGCAACAACCAAAAAGCATGATCATAGTAGGCAGCGGCGCCATAGGTTCTGAGTTTGCTTATTTCTACAACAGCATGGGCACAAAAGTTACCATTGTTGAATTTATGCCGAGAATAGTGCCGGTGGAAGACGAAGAAATTTCAAAAGAGCTCGAAAAACAATATAAAAAACAGGGCATTGATATTATGACCAATGCTTCTGTAGAAAAAGCCGATACTGCAGGCAACGGCGTTAGGGCCACGGTAAAAAAACAGGACGGCAGCACTGTAACGCTTGAAGCAGATATTTTGCTGAGCGCTGTGGGCGTGGTAGCCAATGTGGAAAACATAGGGCTTGAAACGGTTGGCATAAAAACAGACCGCGGCAAGGTGGTTACCGATAAATATTTGCAAACAAATGTTCCCGGCTTTTATGCCATCGGCGATTGTACGCCAAACCAGGCCCTGGCGCATAAAGCAAGCCGTGAGGGCATTGTGGCTGCAGAGCATATTGCTTATACAGAAAAGAAAACCACGCATTTGCCCGAGCCGTTGGATTATGGCAATATCCCGGGTTGTACTTATTGTGTACCTGAAGTATCAAGTGTAGGTATGACGGAGAAAGCCGCAAAAGAAGCCGGTTATAATATTAAGGTGGGTAAGTTCCCGTTCATGGCCAGCGGTAAGGCTACTGCTGCCGGTGCCACTGAAGGTTTTGTAAAGATGATTTACGATGCCAAATACGGCGAACTGCTTGGTGCGCACATGATTGGTTTTAATGTAACGGAAATGATTGCCGAAGTGGTTACAGCACGTAAGCTGGAAACAACCGGGCATGAAATTCTTACAGCCGTGCACCCGCACCCAACCATGAGCGAAGCGGTGAAGGAAGCAACGGCGGTTGCTTATGGGGAGGCAACAGATATTTAGTACTGTTATCAAGAAACCTCTGTATAACCGGTTAGCCGTAAGGTTGGCCGGTTTTATTTTTTATTTATGTACGATTATACACATTCTTAATGGGTTTTCTTACGTTACAGGCTGAATCTGCACTGGCAGTATTTTTGGTAAGACTATTGCAATATAATCCGAAAACAAAAAATTTATGTTGAATACTAAACTGCCGCCTGCCCAAACGAAAAAAATTTTTATTGTTGAAGACGAAGGCGATATGTGCCTTTTACTGAATATCATGTTACAGGAAAAATCTATTGAACTGGAGCATGTAAAAACAATTGCTGCCGCACAGGAGTATTTAAAAAAGGAAGAACCTTCAGTGGTTATTCTGGATAACAAACTGCCCGACGGGTTTGGGATAGACTTTGTAAGTTATATCAAACAAAACCATCCTGATGTAAAAGTGATAATGATCTCCGGGTATACACCGGAAGCAAAAGATATTGCGCTTGAAAACGGCGCCGACCTTTTTCTTGAAAAACCATTTACAAGGGAACAATTATATTCTTCAATAAAAGAATTACTGAATTAATTCAGTTCTCTAAAAAAGCAAGGCCGGAGATTGAATGTCTCCGGCCTTTTATTTATGCAATTATTTTTGCGGTTAGAAACCGGTTGCGATCATTCTTTTAAAAAACGTTCCGGTATTGCTGAAAAACTCTGTCAGCGTTTCCTGTAATGAATATTCTTTCACATCCGGCATACCTGCACTTTCTATATATAATACCTTAAACTGAACGGTAAATTCATTACTGTTGTTGAACCATGCCGTACCATGAATATTCATACTGAATGGCACACCTTTCTTATAGAAATAAAGTTCGGCCCCAAATACATTCCATGTATTTTCCAGTACCGGGAAATGAGATACAGAAAATTCAAGCAGGTTAGTATTTACAATTTTTACGTTGCTTACAACACCAACAGCCATTCGCTCGGAAGACTGATTAATGCAATAAAAAACCGCATGTTCAAAACGGCTGATATTTTCAAGATTGGTTATGGGTAGCGTATTTATCATATATAAAATTTAAGACAGGTTCTCCAGATTTTTAGCTGCTTTTTATGCAGCAAATCAATAATTATTTTTAGATTAAAATCAAACATTGTGCCTTTGTGGGATAGAGAATTTTTTGTGCTTTTTCGCAGGTTTAATCGTTGAAAATGTGGCGGTAGAAAACATAAATACCCCGTAATGGGGAATTTTTTAAAAAATAAAATGCATTTGGTAAGCCCGGCTAATTTTTTTAACGCATTAAACCCTATAAACTTTTACCTGCATGAAATACCTTTGGCCAAAACATATTTTAAATTAAAAATTTGATGGAAAGCAAAATTGCGGATCAGTTTATAAAAATTTACCCGGCTGCAGGAGATCGGCTTATCGTGCGTTCGCCCGGCAGGATAAATATTATAGGAGAGCATACAGATTATAATGACGGTTTTGTGTTACCTGCTGCTATTGATAAGGCGGTTTACGTGGCCGTATCCGGGCGCAATGATGAAGAAATTCATTTGTATGCAGGCGATTATAATGAAAGCCATGTTGTAAATACAAAGGCTGTTGAAATAAGTGACAAGCATTGGCCCAACTATATTTTAGGTGTCGTTGACCAGTTGCAGAAAAAAGGGTTTTCCATTGGCGGGTTTAATTTATTGATTGATGGTGATGTGCCGCTTGGCGCAGGCTTATCATCTTCTGCTGCCGTTGAGTGCGCAACGGCTTTTGCTTTAAATGAATTGTTCGGGCTTGGCTTATCAAAACTGCAAATGGTGCAAACAGCGCAAAAAGCGGAACATACATTTGCCGGTGTAATGTGCGGCATTATGGACCAGTTTGCTTCCATGTTTGGGAAGAAAGATCATGTAATACAGTTAGACTGCCGTTCTCTTGAATATGAATATGTACCGTTTGAATTAAAAGACTGTAAAATATTGCTGCTGAATACCAACGTAAAACATTCGCTTTCTTCTTCGGCTTATAATGAACGCAGGCAGCAATGCGAACAGGGCGTTGCCTGGATAAAAGAACATCATCCTGAAGTATCAAGTTTAAGAGATGTTAGCATACAAATGCTGAATGAATATGTGCTGCCCAAAGATGCATTGATTTATAAAAGATGTAAATACATAGTGGAAGAAATTCAGCGTTTGCTGCAGGGCTGCGCCGATTTGCAGCAAAATAACGTAGAAGCATTGGGTAAAAAAATGTTTCGCACACACGAAGGCTTAAGCCGTGAATATGAAGTGAGCTGTGAAGAGCTTGATTTTTTGGTAGATGCCGTAAAAGAAAATCCCGATGTAATAGGGGCGAGGATGATGGGCGGTGGTTTTGGCGGCTGCACCATCAATATTATTAAAGAAGATGCCATTGAAAGCCTGGTGCAAAAACTAAAGCCTTTATATAAACAGGCATTCAATAAAGAACTGGATTATTATATTGCAAGCATCGAAAATGGAACATCGCTGGTTACTCAAACTGTTGTTGCATCAAATGTTTAACAGCGCGATATAAACTAACGAAGCGATACCGGGTATTTCCAAAGGAAATTATATTCTCCCGGAATAATTTTGAGAGATATGTTAAGATTAAAAGAGTGATGAAAAACTAAAATCATTAAGCACAATCATTATACTGATAAAAATTAAAATGGTAAAGAATAAAATGCCTGAAATATTCTCAAAAGCCTCGGTTAAACGCTTTAGAGTTTGCATATTGCTTGCGTTGCAATTTGCGTTGCCCTTTATATGTTTTGCGCAACAGCAAAATAACCCATGGGAAGATGAAATTGTTTTTGAAAAGAATAAAGAAAAACCGCATGCGTCTTTTATGCTGTATGCAAACGAGGCAGATGCTATAAATGATGATTACAGCAATTCACCGTATTATAAATCTTTAAATGGCATCTGGAAGTTTGTGTACGCCGCAGATCCGGATACCCGTATAAAAAATTTTTACGAACCAGGCCTGAATACACAGGCATGGAATGATATAACGGTTCCTTCCAATTGGGAAATGAAGGGTTTTGGCACGCCCATCTATACCAATATTATTTATCCGTTTCCAAAAAACCCGCCTTATGTTGGCAACAGTAACCCTGTGGGAACTTACAGGCGGGAATTTACAATACCGGATGAATGGGATGGAAGACAGGTATTACTGCATTTTGGCTCTATAACGGGCTATGCCGTTGTATATGTAAACGGCCGTGAAGTGGGCGTAAGCTCTGCAGCCAAATCGCCGGCGGAATTCAACATAACACACTATCTTAAAAAAGGCAATAATTTATTGGCCGTACAGGTATTCAGGTGGAGTGCTGCCAGCTATCTTGAAGACCAGGATTTTTGGCGCATAAGCGGCATTGAGCGTAATGTATTTTTATACGCTTTACCAAAACTTTCCGTTTGGGATTTCTTTTTAAAAGCAGGCCTTGACAATTTTTACAGGGATGGATCATTCAACAGTTATATAACGTTAAGAAGATTTACCGGCGATACCACAAACTATGGCAGTGTAACCCTTGAAATATTCAATAAATCGGGCGACAGGGTTTTTTCGCAACAGCAAAGTGTAAAACCGTTTAATGAAAGTTTAAGGGTTGTACAGTTTAGTGGCACGATTCCCAATCCTGCGAAATGGAGCGCAGAAAAACCCAGTTTATACAGTTGTATTATCACGCTTAAAACAGCCGATAATGTAGTTTCTTACACCGGTGCCAAAATTGGTTTCAGGAAAGTAGAAATAAAGAATTCACAGTTGCTGGTAAATGGCGTTCCTGTGGTGGTGCATGGTGTAAACCGTCATGAGCACGATCCCGCAAATGGTCATGTGCCTTCAAAAGAATTGATGATACGGGATATCCGGTTAATGAAGGAATATAACATTAATGCAGTGCGTTGCTCCCATTACCCCAACGATGAACTGTGGTATAAGTTATGTGACGAATATGGATTGTATGTGGTTGATGAAGCTAACGTGGAAGTGCATGGCATGGGCGCAACAGGGCAGGGGCCATTTGATAGCACTGCACACCCGGCATATCTTCCGCAGTGGGCGCCTATGTTTATGGACAGGGAAAGGCGTTTGGTGGAACGCGATAAAAATCATCCTTCCGTTATTATATGGTCGCTGGGTAATGAATGTGGTAACGGCCCGGTATTTCATGATGCTTATAAGTGGATAAAGCAAAGAGATGATACACGCCCCGTTCAATTTGAACAGGCTGGCGAAGACTGGAATACAGATATTGTTTGCCCTATGTACCCATCTATAAACCACATGAAAAATTATGCTTCCGACAGCAGTAAAACCAGGCCCTTTATTATGTGTGAATATGCACACGCAATGGGTAACAGCAGTGGCAACTTCAGAGAATATTGGGATATAATTTATAGCAGCAAAAGAATGCAAGGTGGTTTTATATGGGATTGGGTAGACCAGGGCATGCGCGCAAAAGATGCAGCAGGCAATGTGTATTATGCTTATGGCGGCGATTTGGGCGGATTTGATTTGCATAACGATGAAAACTTCTGCGCTAATGGTTTGATTGCGGCAGACCGCACTATTCATCCCGGCCTGAATGAGGTGAAAAAAGTTTACCAGGATATTTATTTCAGTGCAAAAAATATTTCAAAAGGCATTATAACCGTAAAGAACCTTTTTGCCTTTACCAATCTTAATGAATATAATTTTAAATGGCAGTTATATAAGAATGGCAAACAGGCGAAAGAAGGAAATTTCGCTGTTGAATTAAGCCCAAGGCAGTATAAAGACGTTACATTGCCAATTCCCCCCATAGATTCAACTGGTGATGAATATTTTCTGAATATTACAGCTACTTCAAAAAATGCAACCAGCCTTATTCCTTTAGGGCATGTTGTGGCCACTGAACAGTTTAAATTATCCGGTGATTATTTTACAAGGAATTATTCAACCGCAGGCGATTTACAGGTTACAAAAGATTCGTTCAAACTCAATTTCCAATCAGGCCTTATATCCGGAGAATTTGATTTGCGAAGAGGTGTATTTACAAGTTATAAAAGCTTAAATGTAAAGTTGAATGGCTTGCCGCAACCTTATTTCTGGCGTGCTCCAACCGATAATGATTTTGGAAATAATATGCCGAAAAGACTTGGTATATGGCGCGATGCACATGAAAATATTATTGTAAAAAACATTACTGTAGGCAACCAGGATTCAAACGGTGTAAGCATAAAAGCTGATTATGAACTGGCCGGCATTAATGTGCCTTATACTGTTGAATATTTTATTCAGAACGATGGCAGTATTAAGGTAACAGCGTCTATAGATATGACCGGGCGGGACTTGCCCGAATTGCCGCGTTTTGGCATGCGTACTGAACTGCCTGAACAATATCATTACCTCGATTATTATGGCCGCGGCCCCTGGGAAAATTATAACGACAGGAATGAATCTGCCTTCGTTGGCTTGTACAGCGACAGCGTGGAAAATCAATATATATATAATTATATAAGGCCGCAGGAAAGCGGCTATAAAACGGATGTGCGCTGGTTTGAATTAACGGATATCAAAGGCAATGGCCTGCATGTGGAAGGCGTGCAGCCCATATGTTTCAGCGCTATCCAGCACCGGGATGAAGACCTTGATCCGGGCAATACAAAAAAGCAACAGCATCCGTCTAACCTTCCACCGTATAATGCTATTAATGTTCATATTGATTTAAAACAAAGAGGCGTTGGCGGCGATAATAGCTGGGGTGCTTTGCCGCATAATCAATACCGGTTGCTCGATAAACAATATACATACAGTTATATTATTAAACCGGTTGACGGGGAGTAATATTTTGTAACTATAATTTTATTTTGATAAACTATAAGGCTGCATATTATGCCGCCTTTTTTATTAGTGCAATCTCCTGTATTAATGTATCGGGAGTTTATATTAATCATTCAAAAATTCATTGATTATATCAACAATATAATGATGCGTCCATTTCCCGTTATCCAGGAACTCTACCGCGCCTATATAAGTGCCATGTTTGCCCGGCAGCACTGCAAGTTGTGCATCAGGCATAATGCGGTACATTTCCACGGCGTGTTCTATTGAACCAACATCGTTGTTGCCATTAATGATAAGGGTGGGAAAGCTGATAGATTGTATTTGTTCCTTATCCCAACCTTTAAAGTTTTTCATTCTTTGCACATCTTTATTAAACATGTTTAATAAAGCACTTTCATCATTGTTCACTTTTAAAAAAGCATTTTTTAAAGATGTTGGCATTACATCAATTGTTGCATGATCAAACCCTTCCCAAAATTGCGGTGGTGCCGCGTTGCGGTTGTAAAATGCCGAAGCGATAATCAACTTGTTAACTATATCCGCATGCCTGAGTGCAATCTCAAATAATGTTTGGCCACCATTGCTATAACCTAAGAAATCTGCTTTCGTAATATTTAAATTGTTTAGCAACATGGCCACATCATCTGCATCCTGCTCAAAGCTCAGGCCGCCTGCACGGTCGCCGGTACGGCCATGTGCCTGTAAATCCATAGCTATAACCTGCCTGTGTTTGAAAAGCAGGGGAATAAGGTTGCCGAATGTAGTTTGAATGGTGGAACCACCGCCATGGATTAAAACTATAGGCTTGCCTTCGCCATAAATTTCATAGTACATGTTAAGCCCGTTTACATCAGAATAACCACTTTGAAAATTGGTTTCGTTCATATTACTAAGTTTAGATTTGTTTGCAACAATCCGTATAAAGCAGGCGAACTATTATTTTGAATGATATTTCATCAGTCCATCCATGGGATGCTTCAGCACTGTGCCCATTTCCATTTCATAGCTATGGCATAAATTCTTCAGCACATCTTTAAATCCATACGAAATACTCCCTGCAAAATGAACAGGGTACAGCCAGCTTTCCGTGTATTTAGAAAGATGTGTAAAAAAGAAATCATTAAGCCCGTCTTCAATAATATTTTCTACCATGTAATGGCCGCGGTTCTCTGCAAGAAACAATGCATAAGAAGCGAGATAACGGTTAGGCTGCGGCTTTGTATAAACATTCATAATAATCTCATCGGCATTGGTATTATATTTTTCATTGAAAGCAAACATCAATTCTTCGTCGAAAGTATTGTATAGAAAATACTGTATCACTTTTTTACCAAGGTAAGCGCCGCTGCCTTCATCGCCCAAAATATAACCTATGCCCGGACTGTTCTTTATAATTTTTTTGCCGTTGTAATAGCAGGAATTCGATCCCGTACCCAATATGCAGCACACGCCTTTTTCATTAATGCTTAAAGCTCTCGCCGCGCCTAATAAATCTGTCTGCACTTCTGCTGTTGTGTCCGGAAAAACCTTTTTCAGCACATTTTTAATCAGCCTTTTATTGGCATCATCTTTCAGGCCCGTACCATAATAAAACACTTCATCAATTACTGTATTTTTAATTTTCGGAAGCAATTCTTTTTCTAACAGAAGCTGTATTTGACCGGCGCTCAAAAAATAAGGGCTTATACCGGTTGTAAAAATTTTTTTGCTTTTTCCTTCATTCAGCAGCCGCCATTCACATTTGGTGGAGCCGCTGTCTGCAATTAAAACTGTTGCCATATTTACGTTTAACAAGTAACAATTAATACTAATTGCGATATTCGCGCTTTCAATTCAAGATACAAAGAGAAAATTTTATGGCGCGAAAAAAACTGCAGGTTTGGCTTCCACTTATATTTTCAGTTGTTATGATTATTGGTATGATGATAGGTTACCAGCTTCGGGCAAAAACCACGGGCGGTAATTCTTTCCTGCAGAATACTATCTCATCGCCGTTGCAGGAGGTAATAAGCCTTATTAAAAATAAGTATGTTGATAATGTAAATATGGATAGTCTTGAAGAGCCTGCCATTACCGGTGTGCTTGAACGGCTTGACCCGCATTCTGTTTTTATTCCGGCACAAGACCTGCAGGCTTTAAACGAAGATTTGCAGGGTAATTTCCAGGGCATTGGTATAGAATTTCAAATGATCAATGATACGGTGAATGTAATGAACGTTATTCCCGATGGCCCTTCGTTTAAAGCCGGTATCCAGATTGGTGATAAGATTGTAAGCGTTAACGATACGGTGAATTTAACCGGCAAGGATGTTAACACAACAGTTATCCGCAGGGAGCTAAGAGGTGAGTATGGTTCAGTTGTAACTGTTGGCGTTTTTCGCGGCAAGGAATTGAAAAAAATAAAAATTACCCGTGGCATTATTCCTTTGTATTCACTGGATGCGGCCTATATGTTAGACAGCGTTACTGGTTATATAAAGCTAAACAAATTTGCGGAAACCACTTACCGCGAATTTATGCAGGCTATGGAAAAACTACAGGCACAGCATATGCAGCAACTGGTGCTTGATCTTCGCGAAAACGGCGGCGGCATTATGCAGCAGGCCATTAATATTGCCGATGAATTTTTAAATGAAAATAAACTGATCGTTTATACAAAGGGAGAACATTCTCCGCGAGCCGATTACCGTTGCAGCAAAGATGGGGTTTTTGAAAAAGGTAAACTGGTAGTATTAGTTGATGAAACTTCTGCATCAGCGAGTGAAATAGTTGCCGGCGCTTTGCAGGATTGGGACAGGGCTACTATTGTGGGCAGAAGAACTTTTGGCAAAGGTTTGGTACAACAGCAATTTAACCTGAGCGACAGATCGGCTGTGCGTCTTACCGTAGCACGTTATTATACGCCGCTCGGACGAAATATTCAGAAGCCTTACGATAAAGGCCGCGAACAATACCAGGAAGAATTAATGAACCGTTATCATGACGGCGAACTTATTGTTGGCGATACATCAAAACCCAAAGGCCAGGCATATAAAACACCGTCCGGACATTTGGTATATGGTGGTGGCGGTATTACGCCCGATATCTTTGTGGCATATGATACCACCTCGCAGCCACGAAAAGTGATTGAATTATTTACAAGAGGCACACTTAGAAATTTCATTTACAATTATTACATAGAACACAAAACCCAGTTAGAACAATTTAAATCGCCCGGTGAATTGATGAAGAAATATACCATAGGTGAAGATGAATGGAAGCAGTTGGAAAACTTTGCTATAAGAGATTCCCTGGATATAAAAAGCTTTGATGCATCTGCCAAAACCTTTGTAATGCAGCAAATGCAGAATTTACTGGCGAGGCAAATCTGGCGCAGTGAAGGTTATTATGAATTTGCCAATACAACTGACCCCATGATTAAAAAGGCATTGGAAGTATTGAGCCAGGACTCGCCGGCGGAACTTTCTAAGTAGTTGTTAATCGTGAATAAACAAACAAATAAACCTTCAGTCTTTAATAATTAATTCCAAAGATTTCTTCTTTAAAATTAATTCTTTAATAAGTGAGTATACTACTTCACTATTGGCAATACCAGCTTTGAAGCATTGCCTGCATCGTGATAAACCTTGATATCTGATTTTATAAAGTCACTGTCTTTTGCATGATAGATGTCAAGAAATTGTTGTGGATTTCTGTCAGTTAAAGGAAACCAGGAGCTTTGTACCTGCACCATTATTTTATGGCCTTTTTTAAACGTATGCGCCACATCGGGCAATTCATATTTTACCTGTGTTATTTTACCCGGCACAAAAGGTTCAGGTTTTTCAAGGCTGTTACGAAATTTGCCGCGCATAATTTCAGCACGCACCAGCATTTGATAGCCGTTCATTAAATATGTATCGGTATCGCTGTATTTAAAATCATCGGGAAAAACATCTATCAGTTTTACAACAAAATCAGCATCGGTAGTTGAAAGGCTTACCATTAAATCTGCTATAACAGGCCCGGCCAGCGTTACATCTTCTGTTAATGTATTTGTTTCAAAACTTAATACATCTGTCCTGCGGGAAGCAAAACGCTGGTCATCGGTCATATATTCCCTTGTGCGGTGGTCTAATTCGCCTTCAGCGTATGGAACCGGGTGCGCAGGATCGCTTATATATTCAGAGAAATTTTGTTTGGTGACGGTTGGTTTGGTAAAGGAAAGCTGCCTGTTATCACCCAAATAAATATCCGTCATTTTCACATCAGCCGGCGGCCAGCTAACCAGTTTATGCCATTGGTTTTCGCCGGTGAAAAACACGGTTGCTTTAGCCAGGCTGTCAACAGAACCTTTGCCTTTCAGATAATAATTGAAGAAGGGAAATTCAATATGCTGTTCATACCATTCTGCCGTATTGCTGCCAAACTGCACATTGCCTAAATTAAAACCTTTTTTACTTGCCCACTGGCCGTGATACCAAGGGCCTTCCACAATTCTTAGATTGGTTGCGGGGCTTTGTTTTTCTATGGCTTTAAAAGTTTGCCATGCACCAAAACAATCTTCCGCATCAAACAAACCGCCCACTACCATTACAGCAGGTTTTACATTGTAACAACCAGCCCTGGCATTGCGGGCTTTCCAGAACGCATCATACGTTGGATGGCTCATTAAAGTATCCCAAAACCAAACACTGTCTGCTTTTGCAACGGCAGTTAAGTTAGGTAAGGCGCCTGTCTTTAAATAATAATCATACTTATTGTTAGTGAAAAACTGCTTTGCCTCTGGCCCAGCCGTTGTTGGTTTTGGCCTTGGCTTGCCAAAACCTCTGCCGATATAAAACTCATAGGCATCCATGGCAAAGAATACGCCGTTGTGATGAAAGTCATCGCCTGCAAACCAATCTGTAACGGGGGCCTGCGGGCTCACTGCTTTTAATGCAGGATGGCCGCTTAAAGCTGCTTCTGTTGAATAAAAACCCGGATAAGAAATACCCATTACACCCACATTGCCATTGTTGCCGGGAATATTTTTTACCATCCAGTCAATAGCATCATACGTATCGCTGGCTTCATCAATTTCTTTGCCTTCTTTATTGGCATTGAATGGACGAACATTAGCAAAATCGCCTTCGCTCATCCAGCGGCCACGCACATCCTGCGTTACAAATATGTAGCCTTCATGTATGTATTGCGTGAAATAGCTCAGCCAGTATTTTTTATAATTATTCTCGCCATAAGGCGCACATGAATAGGGTGTGCGGGTTAACAGTATCGGGTGTTTTTCTGCACTGTCATTCGGGATATAAAAAGAAGTGAACAGCTTAACGCCGTCACGCATTGGTATATAAATTTCTTTCTTGGTATAATGCGTAACAAACCATGTTGAATCGATCGTTTGCGCCGGCAGGTTACTGCATATAAACAATAAAATAATAACGATGAACTTTTTCATAATACTGATTTAGCGGGATAAAATGTGTGCATCAAAAATATTGAATATGATGCATTGAATATTATTTGCAATATTTGTTTTGTGCATCATGGTTTAGAAAGAAATACCAATCAGTAAAATTTCATTTAACATTGTTATCATTTTAATCAACATATCATGAAAAAAATTACATTGCTTGTAGTTTGCGTGGCTTTGTTTTCAACTTTTTCTATGACACAATCATCAACAAAAATGTTAAGGCATGTTGTTTTATTTGGATGGAAAGCTGGCGCCGATTCAGCAACCATTGATAAAACAGTAAAAGCTTTTGCCGCATTACCCGGCGAAATCAGCCAGATAAAAGCCTTTGAATGGGGAACCAATAATAGTCCTGAAAAATTAAACCAGGGTTTAACGCACTGCTTTGTGCTGAGTTTTAGCAGCGAGCATGACCGCGATGCTTATCTTGTGCATCCAGCGCATGTTGCGTTTACCAAAATACTCTCACCCATATTGGATAAAGTAACCGTGGTGGATTACTGGGCGCAGCAGTAAGCTTGGAATTTGGAATCAGGGTGCAACTGATAAAAGTTGATAAGTTGAATTGTTGATTGATTGCAAGTTGAAAGGCCTCTTCACTTATTTCTCGTATTTCCAGTTGCGGCTTTTGCCTTCAGCAATCCATTCAACAGCCGTTTCTATGCGCTTGAGTTTTGTAGGTTCTGTTTTGGCTTCGGTTATCCAGAGAATATAATCTTTTCTTTTGCCCGGCGGAAAATTATCAAACACCGTCTGAGCTTTCTTATTCTTTTTTAAAGCGGCAGTAAAATCAACAGGTATTTCCAGGTTAACAGGCGCCGGTTTCTTTGGTTTAATTATTTTAATATTCTCTTCATTCAGCTTCATCGCTTCTTTTATATAAGCTGTCAATATTTTTTCAGGAGGAATTTCTTTTACTGATGTTATCCTGCCGAAATTGCCCATGCCATCCCTTTCCGAAACCTGCAAAATGCCTTCTGGATCTTTCAGCAATTTAGCTTTCCAGAACATGAATGAACAATGTTCTTTAAAGGCCGCCATAGCACATAATGTGCTGCCTTTATAATCAAAAAAAGGCATACTCCATTTTATGGTTTCTTCAACATCAGGACAAGCCTTATGAACTATTTTTCTTAATTGATTTAAAATGGGCTTTGCAAAAGCTGCTTTCTTTTCAATGTAGGCATCAATACGTTTATCAGTGGCTGGCATAAGCAATAATTTATATTCAAATTTATAAAGAGAAGTTGATTAGTTGAATTGTTGATTGTTTGAAAGGTGAGAAAGGGATATATGCTTGAACTTGTGAACAAGTGAACCAATGATAACTAACCGGGAATTGGAAACAGCCTGCTTATTTATATTACATTTGTTGTCAGAAATGATTCATGCCATTCTTTAGAAATTTTATATACTGGATTGATAAACGCAGGTGGAAATATTTTTTCCTGCTTGCCTCACTTGAATTATCCTCTCTGTAAGCTGTCTTCTTTATTGATGATTCATCTTATTTGTAATTTTTAAAAATTTTTTATGCCTTATTATTATACGCTCGGAAATATTCCGCATAAGCGCCATACACAATTCCGTAAACCCGATGGCGGTTTATATTCAGAACAATTGTTCAGCACGGAAGGTTTTAGTAATGATTATGCTTTACTGTATCATGTGCATCCGCCAACGCGCATTATTCAAACCGATGAAGCCATTGATGTAACGCCAAAAATTGCTGAAGAAAAAATGTTGAAGCACCGCAGTTTTGAGGGCTTTAATATCAAACCCCAAAATGATTTTCTTAAAAGCCGCATGCCTGTTTTAACCAATGGCGATTGCACCATCACTTTGGCTGCACCAAAAGGCGGAACAGAAAATTATTTTTATAAAAATGCCGATGCAGACGAAGTAATTTTTGTGCACGAGGGCAGCGGTTCTGTTTTTACGCAATACGGAGAATTGCCCTTTAGTTATGGTGATTATATTGTTTTGCCAAGAGGAACTATTTATCAAATAAAATTTACAGATGAAAATAACAGGTTATTTATTGTTGAATCGCATCATCCCATACGGTTTCCAAAAAAGTATTTAAGTAAATATGGCCAGTTGATGGAACATTCGCCCTACTGTGAACGTGATATACGCCCGCCGCAAAATTTAAAAACATTCGATGAACCTGGTGATTTTATAATTAAAACAAAAAAACAAAACCAGTTATACGGCATTCATTATGGTCATCATCCTTTTGATGTGGTGGGATGGGACGGCTGCTGTTATCCATTCATTTTTTCCATACACGATTTTGAACCTATAACCGGCCGGGTGCACCAGCCACCACCGGTACATGAAACCTTTGAAACAAATGCTTTTGTACTGTGCAGTTTTGTACCGCGTTTATTTGATTATCATCCGCAAAGTATTCCTGCGCCTTATAACCATAGCAATATTGACAGCGATGAAGTGATTTATTATGTGGCCGGTGATTTTATGAGCCGCAAAAATGTTACACGGGGGATGATAACCTTGCATCCGGCGGGTATTCCGCACGGGCCGCATCCCGGCGCTGTTGAAAAAAGTATTGGCGCAAAGGAAACAAAAGAACTGGCTGTAATGGTTGATACATTCAGGCCTTTAATGCTTACGCAGGCCGCACTTGAAATTGAGAACCCGGGTTATATTATGAGTTGGGCGGAATAAAAAATTATAATTAGATTATATTTAAAATATTTTTAGATTTGTCTAAATTTATTGAAAATATATGTCTAAATATATTTATCCGGGTATACTTATATTCCTGCTCGGCAACACCGATACTTTTTCCCAGGAAAGAATTGCTACCGACAGGCCTGATCAGACAGAAACGGCGACACTTGTTCCCAAAAATTTTTTCCAGGGAGAATTTGGTTTTGGAAAAATATCAATACATAATAATGAGTACACAGTTGTTCATCCAACCGGCTTGCTTAAATATGGCTTAACCAAAAATTTTGAATTAAGGCTTGAAGGAAATTTTATTACGGAATATAACCAACTGATACCGCAACCTAAAACCACCAGAGGCCTTGAACCTTTACAAATTGGTTTTAAGACGGCGCTTTTTGAAGGGAAAAATATCATTCCCAGGACTTCGTTTATAACGCACATAGCCTTGCCTTTTCTTGCAACACAAGAATTTAAAGCGCAATATATAGCACCATCTTTTGTACTTGTGATGGATAATGATATTACCAACACGATGGATATCGGCTATAACTTCGGTGCGGCGTGGGATGGTTTTTCAACAACGCCTGAATGGATATATACAGTATCTTTTGGGTTTGATATGAGCAAAAAGTTTTCAGGTTACATAGAAACATTTGGCGCTTTAAAAAAAAATGAACCGGCAAAACACAGCATTGATGGCGGCTTATGTTATTATATAAGCAACGATGTAAAGCTGGATGCATACGCAGGTTCCGGCGTTTCCAAACATGCAGATAATAGTTTTTTTGGCATTGGAATTTCGTTCAGGTTTAAGTGAGCCTGAACGAAAATTTTAAAAAATATAGATGAATGCCGTGCTATTCTTTTCGGCTTACGTTCAAGTCGCATGTATTCACTGAATAATATCTTATCACCGTTGTTCCTGCGGTGGGCGCTTACTCGGTTTGCCTTTCAGGCCGCATTTGAGGAAAGAATAAAACATCCTGTATAGAGGGTTGATTTGTCATCAGCATACACAAACGATCAATGCCAATGCCAATACCACTTGTGGGCGGCATACCATATTCCAGCGCACGTAAAAAATCTTCATCAATATACATGGCTTCATCATCGCCGCGTTCCATTAAACGGCTTTGCTCTTCAAAACGTTCACGCTGATCAACAGGATCATTTAATTCTGTATAAGCATTGGCCAGTTCTTTACCGTTAACCATTAATTCAAATCTTTCAACAAGTCCGGGTTTACTGCGGTGTTTTTTGGTGAGCGGGCTCATTTCAACAGGATAATCAATAATAAACGTGGGCTGAATAAAATTAGCTTCTGCTTTCTCGCCAAAAATCGTATCAATCAGTTTGCCTTTACCCATGCTTTTATCAACTTCAAGATGCAGTTGCTTACACACTTCATACAACTGTTCTTCATTCATTTCACTTACATCAAAGCCCGTGTATTCTTTAATGGCATCATAAATGCTGATGCGTTTAAAAGGCGCTTTAAAGTTGATGATGTTATCGCCAACCTGTACTTCGGTCGTGCCATGCAATGCCAGGGCAATTTGTTCAAACAACTGCTCGGTTGTTTCCATCATCCAGAAATAATCTTTGTAAGCCGTGTACCATTCAAGAATGGTGAATTCCGGGTTATGTGTTCTGTCCATGCCTTCATTCCTGAAGTCGCGGCTGAATTCATACACCCAGTCAAAACCCCCAACGATCAGTCTTTTTAAATACAATTCATTGGCAATGCGCATATACAAAGGAATATCCAGCGCGTTATGATGCGTAACAAACGGCCTTGCCGCAGCACCGCCGGGAATAGGTTGTAATACCGGCGTTTCCACTTCAAAAGCGCCACGTTCATTTAAAAAATGACGTATGGTATTAATGAGTTTGGTGCGTTTTACAAAGGTGTCTTTTATTTCAGGCTGAACAATAAGGTGCGCATAACGCTGGCGATAGCGAAATTCAGGATCTGTTACCTCATCATATACATTGCCTTCATCGTCGCGCTTTACAACCGGTAATGGCTTCAGCGATTTGGAAAGCAGTGTAAAGCTTTTGGCATGAACGGAAATTTCGCCGGTACGTGTTACAAAAACAAAACCCGTAACACCAATGATATCGCCTAAATCAATTAAATGTTTTATTACTTCATCAAACAATGTTTTGTCTTCGCCGGGGCATACGTCGTCTTTACGCACATATAATTGAATAATGCCTTTGCTGTCTTGTATTTTAATAAAAAATACTTTGCCTTTATCATTGATACTCATTATTCTGCCTGCTACGCATACATCTGCAAACTGGTCTTTTGTTTCTTCTGAAAAAGTATTTTTTATATCAGCCGAATAATGCGTTACGGGATAAAGCGGTGCAGGGTAAGGATTAACGCCTAACGCTTCAAGTTTTTCTAATTTATTTCTGCGGATAATTTCCTGTTCAGACAATTGCGCACTCATTTTAATGTATGATTCTGAATTTATGATTTTTGTTATTGCGGTTACTTAACCGGGCGGCAAATATAAGCCAACAAAAATGTTTACTGTTGGCGGGATGAATCGTATTCTGATATACAGCAATAAAAAAATCCCGCTGGTAACGGGATTTTTAATTTGATTGAGGAAAGACTACATGCCTTCCTGTGATTTAACCTTGTTTACGGTGCCTTTTCCCGGCAAATAAATCTGAAAGCCAAAGTTGAGGCTCAAATTGTTTTGGTATGTCTGGTTACCGAATCCAACTAAGCCATTATATTTTAACAGTGTTTCCAGCCCAATATTCGGGGTAATAAAATAGGCATAACCGGGACCAAATCCTAAACCTAAGCCATTCGTGCTTCCACCACCTTTTGATACATTTCGCCCTTCAATACCCACATTGGCTTCGCCAAACCAGCGGCCATGTTTCAGAAGATTCAAATTTGGCTTGTTTATATAATACCTGCCCATAGGCCCTACGCCGTAAGTGGTAACAGTAGCTGAAGCATCATTTTGTTTGCTTACGCCAAGGGTTGCGTAACCACCCAAAGCAATATTATCGTTTATAAACCATGCGGCTTTTGGTGACAGGTTTATATCGTAGCCAGAATTTTTATTAAGGCCAAGATTAAATTTCGCTAAATCTGTGCCCACTAAAACATTTCCTTTTTCGAGCTGGGCATTAATTTTCTGGGTACAAAGCAGCGATAAAATGGTTAATACTGCTAATGTCTTTTTCATAAATAATGTTTTCGTTTTCAATTTGTTTTTGTTCTTGACACCTTCAGAAATATCATGCCAACCACATATAATCTTTAAGTTAATGTTTTTAAAAAGCAATGTCAGATTAACAGGTTAACGTCATCATCTTCCAGGAGATTGAGATTTATGGAATCGTTGCCGGCGATTCCTTCAACGGAGCCTTTTATGTGTGCCGCATTCAGCAACACTTTTTCGAGCTGTTTCTCCCTAACCTTCCATAATTTTTCCATGGCGTCCCGTTCTTTTTGTATGCTTAGCTTCATATTTAAAAAACCTTCCCGAATGGCATTCCACTGCTCGCTGAATTCATGGCTGGTTAAATAGTTATAAAGCATGTGCATTTTATCGCCTTTATTTTCCTGGCTTTTGGTAAGCTGAAAAACTTTTAAAATGCTGGTACGTAAAACGGAGGCGAGGCTTCTTACTTCGGTGAAAGTGCATACATATACGCCATCTTTTTCCCCAAAACGTTCCATGTCTTTTGGCAAAGTTTGTGTAACGATTACAGCAATATCTGCGCCCTGGCTGCGCATATCAGCTTTTAATTTGTCAATCCAGTCGGCGCCAAAGCTTGCAGTTCGTTTGCTTTCATAAATGATTTTGCCACATTCGTTGCCAAACGGGTTACAAACCACCTGTATGCAATCGGCCCCTCGAATCCCTTTTCCAACCGGCAAAATTTTATCATGCGGAAATGTGTTATGCAGGATGTTTTCAAGCATCAGCTCCTGCACTTCGCCCTGCAACTGCATGCTGCCTTGTTCCGCCTTACGCCTCATTTCTTCTGCCAGTTTTTTCTGATCTTCAAGCTGTTTTTCTTTTTCGGCGAGCTTTAATTTATAATCATTCTCCAACTGTTCTTTTTTCTGATCTTCAATCTTCCTTATCTCAATAGCAAGAAGTTCCCTTTCTTCAACCAGCTTCTTTTGAATATTCAATTCGAGCTCTTCTTCTTTACGTTTTAGCTGTTGCTCTTTTTGCATGTATTCAAACTCTTTGCGCCTGGCCTCCTTCAATTTTTCCTCATTAGCTGCAACGGATTGCTGCAACATTTTCATTTGGTTTTCGTAATCCGCGCTTAAAGACTTCCTGAGAGATTGTTCAAGATCGGCCTGCAGCTTTTGCTTTTCATCTGCAAGCCGCTTATTCAGTTCATCGTCTTTTGCGGTTAATTGTTTTTGAAATTCCGATTCTTTTTTTCTGAAATCTTCTTCCTTCTTCAACTGCCAGTCTTTCATTTTAGACCTTAGCTCATGTTCAATTTGTTCCCTTATTACATTATTAGGTTCAAATTCATGTCCGCACGAAGGGCAGGTTAACATTGTTATTGCCATATACAAATCAATTAGGGCATAAAGATAATGCTAAGAAATTTGGTATAGGCCGGATGACGAAGGCGGGCTGAGGTGATTATTTAATAATATAGCTGTCAATGTCGGTAGTGGTAGTGGGGCCCGCAGGCAATATTTGCCTGGAAACATTTTTTATAATCCCTATGCCTTTCGCAACATAATAATCCTGCTTATACACAACAATATAAAAAAATGTAACGGGTTTTCTTATTTCAACATAGCTATGGATTACATTATTATATGTTTTACCATTTACTTTAAGGGTAATATTTTTTTTGCAGGATTTTTCCATAACACTTTAATTTAACGCCATTGGCAGAGCCTGCTTTTTGCTGCCATGTTTTGCCAACAGCCAGGTTATCATCCAAAAATAAAATTTCAAGATCTACGGCATCAGCATCGCCGGTTTCTTCCTTCGTGTATATGTAATATTTATGTGAAGTTTGGTTGTAATAAATCGTATCATTTTTTTTGTCCTTATAGGTATTAACGGCTGTATAAGATTTAGCGTTAAAAGTTTTTTTCTGGTTAAGCACTGTAAGTTTGGATTCATCGGCAGCACCGTTTGTTGTATTTGTATAAGACCATGTAGTGCCTGTTGTAAGAGGGAGATAAGTGTCTGTTGTTGCAGTTACGCTGCTTATGTCATCATCTGCAGCTATAACGGGCTTTGTATTTATTTCTTTGGAACATCCTGCAATAAGGATAGCCACAGCTGGTAGAAGTTTTCTCATGAGTACGGTTTTTTGTGCCCCGCAGGCAGCCAAAATCAGGCCAGCTTAAAAACTATAAAAAATTTTATGCGGATTGTAATTTGGAATTTACCGTTTAGAATAAAATTTTACCAAACTATCATCTTTTCTTTTATTTCACAGGTTTTTGCTTAATTTTTGCTGGTAAATTCTCAATAAAAACATCAATATGAAAAAACTGTTATCGCTTGCCTTAGTTTCAGGCATACTACTTATGGGTATAAACGCCAAAGCGCAGGATAAAAAACCGCCTGCCAGTCCACCCGCAACTGCTTCCGCTACCACATCCAACGGCGTTGAAATTAAAATTAATTATAGCCAGCCTTCCGTTAAAGGCAGAGAAATTGGTAAAGAAGTAGAACCTATGCAAGGTAAGGTTTGGCGAACAGGCGCCAATGATGCTACTGTGTTTGAAGTAAATAAAGACGTTACTATTAATGGCAAGAATTTACCGGCCGGTAAATATGGCCTGTTTTCAATATGGAATGGCGACACCTGGACGATTATATTTAATAAAACATGGAAACAATGGGGCGCTTTTAACTATAAAGATGCCGACGATATTTTACGGGTAGATGTTCCGAATGTTGCGCAGCAAACGCCTTCTGAAAAGATGACCTTTACCGTTGGTACGGATGGAAAGGTTTCACTGGCCTGGGGAAATGTTGGGTTTAGTTTTATGGTGCAATAATTTAACCTGTATAAAGTTTAAAAACTGCCGGCACTTATAGCCGGCAGTTTTTTTATTAATAATCAGAATAAGAAGCGGCATGCATTAAAATAATATCAGCCTTCGATACATTGTTTTTGTATTCAGCCATTGCATTCAGCTTTTTCCATTCAGCATTATCCTGGAAGCTTTTCCAGTGCGCATCCCTGTCAGCCATATTCTCATAACTGGTTAAATACATTAAGTTGGGCATGCGGCTGCCTGTAATTACATCGCCATAGAATATAGCGTTGGCATTAATATCTTTAAATATGCTAACCTCGCCACCCTGGTTAAACATTTTCACTTTGCTTTTATGATAGTTTTCCGTGGCGCTTTCATAGCTTCTCAATTCATAAATATGTTCGGCCTTTGGCGATTTAAGGCTCGGCAATGTTAATTGTGGTGCCATAGGGAACGCCGTAAGTATTATTGTTTCCATTCGTTTGTAGGGCGGGGTTTTATAATCTGCATTTAAATATGAAGCTGCGGCGGTTTTATAAAGATTATCAGTCATTAACCGGTCAGGCAAATTCATAAATTCATCAAAAGATTTGTAAGGAACAATTACGTAAATGATTTTGTCGGCAGCCGTGTCATTTGCTATTGGTTTAAATACACCAACATTTTTTATGTCCTTTCGGTGAAGTGCCGGCAGATATGCTGTTTGCAGATAAGTATCCAGGGCCGTTTCCTGCGAAGCATCGGTAAAATGATATACGGTTATTGCGTAAATATCATTGGCAAAACTTTGGGCCGAAAATGCGATGCAGAAAAGTGCTGCAAAAAATGTAATCCTTTTTTTCATGCTGTTAATTTAAGCAGCTAAGTTAAACAGCAATGGAATAAATATAACGTTCACATTATGTTGAACCTGATAATCTTTTTGAATAGCTATTTTTGCAACTTAAATTTTTTTACATGATAAAAGTGGCTGGCATACAAATGAGCTGTACGGCAGACAAGCAGGCTAACCTTGCAAAAATGACCGGAAAAATAAGGGAGGCGGTGGCTAAAGGTGCGCAGGTTATTTGTTCACAGGAACTATTCACCTCGCTGTATTTTTGCGATGAAGAAAACTATGATAATTTTAAACTGGCAGAACCTATTCCCGGCCAAACCACCGATGCGCTTTGCGCGCTGGCAAAAGAACTGAATGTGGTAATTATTGCTTCGCTGTTTGAAAAAAGAACGCAGGGCATTTATCACAATACAACAGCGGTTATTGATGCGGATGGAACTTTCCTTGGCAAATACCGTAAAATGCATATTCCCGACGACCCAGCCTATTATGAGAAATTTTATTTTACGCCGGGTGATTTAGGTTACAAAGTCTGGAAAACAAAATACGGAACCTTTGGTGTGTTAATATGCTGGGACCAATGGTATCCCGAAGCTGCCCGCATCACATCGCTAATGGGCGCCGAAATTTTATTTTATCCAACTGCCATTGGCTGGGCAACAGACCAGGATGAAGCAACAAATGATGAACAGTACAATGCATGGCAAACTATTCAGCGGAGCCATGCCGTTGCAAATGGTGTGCACGTGGTAAGCGTAAACAGGGTAGGGCTGGAGCAGGATGGAAGAATGAAATTCTGGGGTGGCTCATTTGTTTCCAATCCCTTTGGTAACCTTATTTATAAAGCTTCGCATGATAATGAAGAAGTGTTTGTGGTGGATATTGATACAAATAAAACCGATCAATACAGAACGCACTGGCCTTTTATGCGCGACAGGAGGATCGACTCTTATGAGCAGATAACGAAAAGGTTTATTGATTAAAGTGGAAAAGTAGGAAAGAATGTTCGTGAGATTATAAGCACTTTTATCAATTTAACCCTTGCAGGAAATCCTGGTGATATCAATGCACTAAGAAATTCACTCGAATAAACTCAATAATAAACGTATGTCTAAGAGTCTTGCTGACTTACCGTCTTCCAATCTTCCGGACTTTAAAACTCCCCGCCAACTCGGCTTTTACTTTCCCGCAGAATTTGAGCCGCAGGAAGCTATGTGGCTTAGCTGGCCGCATAAGGAAGCCTCATGGCCAGGAAAAATTGAAACAATTTATAAATCTTATTCACAATTTATAAAAGCGGTTTCGGCAGGGCAGAAGGTGTGCATTAATGTAGTGGATGAAGAAATGAAAACTTTTGCTGAACAGGTGTTAGTAAAGGAAGATGTAAACATGCAGCGGGTGAAGTTTTTTCTGCACCCGACAAACGACGCCTGGTGCCGTGATCATGGACCTGCTTTTGTAGTTAATACAGAGAAAAGAGAAAAAGCTATAGTTGACTGGGGTTATAACGCCTGGGGCAATAAATATCCTCCTTACGATCTGGATGATGTGATACCAACTTTAATTGCAAGAGAATTGAAATTGCCGGTGTTTTATCCGGGTATTGTAATGGAAGGCGGATCGGTTGAATTTAATGGCAAAGGAACGTTGCTCACTTCAACAGCCTGTTTACTAAACCCAAACAGGAACCCGCAACTAAACCAGCAGCAGATTGAAAATTATTTACACGAATATTATGGCGTTGAACAAATTCTTTGGGTAGATGAAGGTATTGTTGGCGACGATACGGATGGTCATATTGATGATACCGTTCGTTTTATAAATGAAGACACGGTGCTTGCCGTAGTGGAAGAAAATAAAGCTGATGAAAATTATGGACTGCTGCAGCATAATTTAAAACAGCTTAAAGCGATGCGGCTGTTAAATGGCAGGCAACTAAATATAGTTGAACTGCCTATGCCCAATGCGGTGGTTTATGAAGACCAGCGGCTGCCTGCTTCCTATGCCAATTTCTATATCGGAAATGATGTTGTGGTTGTGCCTGTTTTCGGATGTGATAAAGATGAAAAGGCATTAGAGATTATTCAGCAGCAATTCCCGGCAAGAAAAGTGATTGGCATAAATTCAGTTGATATTATTTGGGGGTTAGGCAGCTTTCATTGTTTAAGCCAGCAGGAACCGGCAGTGTAAAGTTATCACTGAACAGGGATACTGCTAAACATATATTGCCTGATAGCAATTCATCTGCTGAATGGCTGCGGGATGGAGAGAATACCCCGCTGAAGGTTTGTGCAATGGCTTGTGCGGCGGAGTAGCAGCGACAGCCCGAACCGCGGTTGACAACTTTCATGCTGCTGACAGCCCCTAATAAAAACATTGAGAACTGCTTACCCTATTTCCTGCCAATGTCCCATTTTGCCAAACTTTTCAATACGTAACTGTGTACGGCGTTCGGGCGTTAAATCCCGTACTTCGTTCAGCGCATTTTTAATGTGTTCTTTTAATATGGAGGCAGATAAATCGTAATCCCAATGTGCGCCACCATCCGGCTCAGGCACAATATCATCAACCAGTTCAAAACCCTTCATATCTGTTGCCGTAAGTTTTAATTGTTCCGCCGCTACTTCCTTTTTCTCCCAGCTTCTCCATAAAATAGTGCTGCAGTTTTCGGGAGATATAACGGTGTACCAGGCATTTTCCATCATTAAAATGCGGTCGCCCACGCCAATGCCCAATGCACCACCGCTGGCGCCTTCGCCAATAATACAGCAGATAATGGGCACCCGCAGGCGTATCATTTCGTAAATGTTCCGGGCAATAGCTTCACCCTGACCGCGTTCTTCGGCTTCCATACCGGGATAAGCGCCGGGCGTATCAATTAAAGTAATAACAGGTTTATTAAATTTTTCGGCGATTCTCATTAAGCGCAGCGCCTTGCGATAACCTTCCGGGTTTGCCATACCAAAATTGCGCAACTGGCGGGTTTTGGTGTTGATGCCTTTTTGCTGGCCTATAACCATTACCGTTTCGCCATCAAGCTCGCCCAGGCCGCCTACCATAGCTTTATCATCCTTTACATTGCGGTCGCCATGTATCTCGATAAAATTGGTAAGCATTTTATCAATATATTTCATGGTATAAGGCCTGTCCGGGTGACGACTCAGCTGAACGCGCTGCCAGGGTGTAAGATGTGCTGTAATATTTTTTCTTCTTTCAAAAACCGAATTCTCTAATTGCTGAATGGTTTGAGAATAATCTATTTTGGAATTTTTTTCTGCAAGTTTTTTTGTTTGATCAATTTGCTCATATAGTTCTTTAATCGGCTGTTCAAAATCCAGGAACTGCCTGTTGGGATACTGCGGCATATTGTTAAATTGTTGGGCGGTAAAAGTAAGAGAGAATTTTTAAATACAACTGATGTTTAAAATAGTAATCAAATAAGAAGGTGTGAAGCGGACATGGAAATATCAGACGTCAATTTTTAGATACTACAATAAGATGTACTGTTAAGAGATAAATATGTTCGAAAATACAAAATGTATGGGGAGCTCCTTTTAGTCAGGTTGTACACGTTACTATAAAGATTGAAGTAAAGCTCTTTACTTGCTCAGATTTGTAAAAACAAAAAAGGTTAATCATTGCTGATAAACCTTTTAAGCGGACCGGACGGGACTCGAACCCGCGACCTCCGCCGTGACAGGGCGGCATTCTAACCAACTGAACTACCGATCCAAAACCCCCGTTTATTTTCGGGAGTGCAAATATAGGGGCATTCGGCATTTATCAAACAAATCTTTCAAAGAAAACTTACTAATTTTTATATTTTTACTGTCAGTCGTTCTATTCAAACCGGTTGTTTTGTGAATTTTATTTTGTGAAGTAAGTTTTACAAATTTATTTTCAATTTCAGCCAGCCATTTTGTGCATGCTTTTCCTGGCTTACTGATTTTACAAATATGTAACTATCCATTTAAGTTTTTGATACCCCACTTTAAATTTTAAAACTATTAGTTTAAACATATCCATAGAATTAAATAGTACAAGCCATGTTTTTAGCGTTGGTTGTTTGTCATATTTTAGTTAAACGATTGTCTGAATTCTATTGGTGAAAGTTTTGTCTTTGTTTTGAAAAGTTTGCTGAATGACTGCGAATGTTCAAAACCTAATTCATATGCAATCTCGCTTACCGATAAGTTTGTGGTTGATAATTTTTCTTTGGCTTTGTCAATAAGCATATCATGAATATGTTGTTGTGTGCTTTGTCCGGTTAGCACTTTTAGCAAACTGCTCAAATACTTCGGTGATATGTTTAATGCATCTGCAATGTATTGAACCGTCGGCAACCCTTTTGAAATTAAATTGTCACTGTTGAAATAATCAGCAAGTAAAATTTCCAAACGTTCCAAAATTTGATGATTGGCTTTTTCTCTTGTGATAAACTGACGATTGTAGAACCGCTCGGAATAATTGAGCAAGGTTTCAATTTGAGAAATGATGATTTGTTTGCTAAACCTGTCAATGTTTGCATGATATTCTTCTTTGATATTCTCTATAATTCCGTTGAGCATTTTTTCTTCTTTTTCAGAAAGAAGCAAGGCTTCGTTTACCGAATAGTCAAAGAAATCGTATCGCTTAATATTTTTTGCCAACGATGTATTCCATAAAAAATCTGGGTGAATCAGCAACATCCAGCCTGTGCGTTTTGTGGTTGAATTTTGATTTGCTTCAATTCCGAAAACCTGGTTAGGTGCAACGAAAAACATAATGCCGTCATTAATATCGTATTCAAAAGCATATTCCTGCTGCCCGTATTTCATTTTACCACTAATGCCGCGCTTAACTGAAATTTGATAAAAATTAAAAATCCAATTCACTTCCCTGATATAAGAAGGCCGTTTTATATCAGCATAGTTTACAATACTAATAAGCGGATGTTCTGGTTTGGGCAAGCCTCTTAACCGATGAAATTCGCTGATGGATTTTATATGTATTATCTGCCGTTGTTCCATAATTATAATCCAAAAATTATCCTTGGATGTTTTATTTGACTAATTGCTCCCAATTCCCAAATGCAAATTTTTCCTTTTCTTCTTTGCCAAGTGCCGTTGCATCCAGAAAGTTTCTGGCTTCTCTTCCCGGCCGGTATTGATACGGATAATCAGATGAAAAAAGTATGCGGTCTATGCCAATAATTTCAACGGAACGCTGCAGGTAATTTTGACTAAACATTCCACTTGCCGTTACATACAAGTTTTGCTGCACATACTCAATAAATGGTTTTTGAAGCTTTGTTACCCTGTTTAATGAAGCCAATCTTTCGGTATAAAATAAAATCACTTCGCCCCAATGCCCAAGAATAATCTGAAGATTTGGAAAGCGGTCAAAAACTTTTGCCAAAACCAAACGCACAAATTGTATTCCTGCTTCGTAATGCCAGCCAATCCCGAACGTTGAAAAAGCAATATCTGTTAATTCGTCAAACCCTGAATAATAAATGTCCCGAACGGCTTTTTGCGGAACCTGCGGATGAATGAATAAAGGAACGCCAAGATTTTCTGCACACTCAAATATTTCCCAAAAATCTTTGTGGTCTAAATTTTTATTGCGGGTTCGTCCACATAGCATTGCACCTTTTAAGTTGAGATTTTTTACAGAACGTTCAAGTTCTTTTGCGGCTTCTGTGGGTGCAAACATTGGTAAAGCTGCCAATCCCTGAAATCTGCCGGGATTTTCCGTAATAATTCCGGCAATATAATCATTGGTTTGCTTAGCAAGATTAACGCTTTCGCTTTCTGCATTGTGAAGGCAGGGACTTGTAAGCGAAAGCACCTGCACATCAATTCCAGTTTCATCCATAAGTTGAAGGCGTAAATCTCCAATGTCTTCCAAAAGCTTTTCTATCTTACCAACATGAAGCATTTCCGTTGGGTCATCTTTGTCCGGATGTTTATGCCATTCATCTCTAATTGCCTGTGTCAAGAAATGTTCTTCTATTGCTATCAGTTTCATTTTGCGGATTTAAAAATAATTCTGTTTCATATCGTCCAGCAAACCGATGTGTGCAGGTTGCCAGCCTAATTGCTCTTGTGTTTTGGAATTTGTAGCCATAGTTTCCATTGTAATGAAATTACTCATCCACTCAAAATGTTTTGCCAATTCATTGCCTGCCACAGATTTTACAGGCAGGTTCAGCATTTCTCCAATTAGCGTTGCGATTGTTTTCAATTCAATGCCTTTGTCGCCAATAATATTATACAATGCCCCTTTGTTGCTTTTTTCCACCGCTAAACGAAATGCTTTTGCCGCGTCCAGGCGATGAACGGCACACCAATGATTAGTGCCTTCGTTAGGATAAGCTGAAATACCATTTTTGCGTGCAAGTGAAATAATGAACGGAATAAAACCATAGTCACCTTTGTCGTGAACGGACGGTGCTAAACGAATGACAGAAGCATTAACGCCTTTTTCAGCCAGTGCCAATGCTGTTACCTCCGAAGTTCTTGGTGAATGCTGTATCGTGCTTTCTTCCGTCACAAATCCGTTGATTAAGGGCAGGCCCAACATTCCGCTTGTTACTATAATGGGTTTATCTGTGCCAACCAGTGCTTCGCCCATTGCATTAATGGCGTTCTTATCCATTTCTGCAGCTTTGAGAAATTGCGAAAAATCGTTCGTCAGCATAAAGTCGTGGAAAAATGCTGCATGAATAATACCATTCGCTTGCAAAGCACCTTGCTTCAAGATGTCCAGGTCTTCAAGACTTCCTGATAAAACTTCCGCACCCATTCCGCTTATAATTTTTGCAGATTTTTCTGAACGTGCTAAACCAATAACCTTGTGCCCTGCACCAATTAATTCCCTGACTATTGCAGAGCCAATGAAGCCCGAAGCTCCTGTTACAAATACTTTCATTTTTTACTGTTTAAATTGAATAATGCAAAGTTGCACCAGCTTCAAAAAACTGGTGTAGCTAAAAGTCAGATTGTTGTAGTCAAAAAGGAAAGTGCCAATAATTTGTGGTGAGGAAGTAGTTTGGGGCAATTGTCCCTGTCAGTCATACAGGCTTGCGCAATCGTCCAATATACTTATGTAATTACTGTTCTTTGATGTAAGAGCTTTTAAAACCCAGTTTCTTTAACCCGTTCTGCACATCAGGAATATGCATGAATAAATTCCAGATAAGTTTGCTGCGGTAGTTTTCTATCATTACTACAATCGGCCCCTGGTCTATGGCCAGGTGTGTTTTGGCATACCAGTTATGCTCTTCACTAAAACCATCTGCAAAACCATACGGACCCCAAATTTTATCGCCGAGATCATAATAAAAATGTTTTAATGCCTGCATGGAATATTCTGGTGTGTAAGGCATGGATGATAAAGCCGCAGTGGGCGAAATTACACCCACATCTTCCTGCGGGCAATGCGCTACATAACCCTTATAACTATCGCTGGCCGTTAATCCCCAGCAGTTCTCGCCATAGCCTTTAAATTTTTTTGGATTGTCAATGCAATAGGCGCGGTTAATGCGGGTATGATTTACCACCTGCTCCCAGTAATCCGTGTGCCAGTCTTTTAAATTATGCGGATCAATACCCATGAAAGTATAATGCTCAAAAAACAATGGCCCGCCAAATTCAAAACCCAGCGGCAGCTTTATGTTGTAATAAATTTTATCATTAACGTAAGAAGTGCTGTTTACAAAACTGTTGAAATAAACATCTGGCGCAATGGCATGGGTGGGTGAAGCGGCAGCCATAATGAATGTTATCAGGCATTCATTGTAACCGCGTATGGGAAAGTTCATATCAAAAGAATTCATTGGGCTCCAGTGCCAGTAGAGCAGCGTATTTCCACCGTTCGTATGCCAGTTCCAGTTGGCGCTGTTCCATAATTGTGTAACGCGGTTCCTGAAATATTTTTCAAGCGGCGTATCGCCTTTAAAATATTCCCTGGCACATAAAAAACCCATCAGCAGATAACTTGTTTCAACAATGTCTGCGCCATCATCCAGTTTGCCGAATGGAATGGTTTTTCCGGTTGCGCCATTCATAAAATGCGGAAAGATGCCATGATAACTATCAGCCGTGTTTAAAAAATCAACCATCTTCACCAGGCGTTTCAATGCCGTATCATAACCAATCCATTTTCTTTCCACCGCCACAATGGTTGCCAGGATGCCGAAGCCTGTTCCGCCAATAGCGCAGGCTTCAGGGCCATAAGTTTTTTTACTGAAATTAGGCTCGTCATACGCTTCATTAATATAATCCCAGTAATAATCGCCGTGCACTGTATTATCTCTTTCCCTCGCCAGGCCGCTTACCGGGTGCGCATAATGCCAGAAATAGCGGAAGGTTTGCCGCTGCACAATATCAAGTAAAGCGCTGTCAGATATATTTTTAATAATGCCAACGGGCGCAATGGAATCCGGGTAAGTTGTGTTATTGGTTTGTGCAACAGTATTTAAACAAAATGAAAAAGCAATGCTGGTAAAAACAATTTTAAATGTCATCAGGAATTGTTTCGTTAATAATACAATCGTAAACAGGAATTATAAAACTACCAAATTGGTTAAATTAAGGAGCTGTTTGAATTAATAAAATAAATGCTTACAGGCCTGACGCTTTAATTGATAACATAAAAATTGTTTGATCTACAAAGCGCATGACCGATAAGCCATATTCATTTAAATAAATAACTCAACCAGTTTCTGATGTATGGCCTATTAAATCTTTAAACAGGATGTTCCGTTGTTTGTTTTTAAAGATTAGCCACAGATGTACAGATAAAACCTGTGCATCTGTGACCACATAAATACTTTCGAATAAAAAAGCCTGGCATTACAACCAGGCTTATAAAAACGGGATAGCTATTCAAAGGTTAGTCAACCAATACCAACTTGCCTTTATACACTTCTTCTTTTCCTTCGTTATTGATAAAACTTATATGGTAATAATACATGCCGCTTGTCCAGCCTGCGAAGGCCCTGTTGTTTTGATAATTTTTCTGGTTGAACAATATTTTACCATTCATATCTGCAACGATTACATTGTTCTGCTGCGGCAAACCTTTTATGTTCCATTGATCGTAATGATGCAGCAGGTTAGGAATTACCAGTGCCGGCAGTTCAATCACTTTTGCATTGCCTGAATCACTGTTAAAGTTTGTTACCCACGGCCTGCGCGGAATATGAAATGCATCATCGTTGATGATTGTTCCAACTGCAACAGGTGAGCCGGATATGGTTGTATTCAGAGGATTGGATAAAACGAGCTTTACCTTTTCATTGGGTTCCCAATAGCGGTCGCCCACAATTTTTACCGTTATATATTTTGTTTGTTCGCCTGGTGCAAAACTCAGTGTGCCTTGTGTTGAAACAAAGTCGAAGTATATGATAGCTGTATACGTTTGGGTTTTATACTGAACGCTGCATGCTGTGGTTGCAGGTTCGCTTAAACTTACTTTGAACAACATATCTGTTTTACCGCCGTTGCCTTCTTTTACAGCGGTGTCGGCAATGGAAACTGTTATGGGAAGATAGCAACCTTCATCTACCTGGCCGTTACAATTATCATCTATTCCATTACCGCATATTTCCGTTGCGTTAGGATGAACGGCAGCATTATTATCATCACAATCGCCGCTTGTAGCTAATAATGCAGTCGCCCGTTTATAACCTGAAGGTTTAGAACATTGCGTTTTTGTATTTCCATCGCTGTAACCATCATTATCTGCATCTTTATACCAGGTTGTAGCAGGATTGACAGCTGCATTGTTATCGTCACAATCCGTGTTGTCAGTTACATAACCCGCCGGTGGCGTTGCAGAACATTCATTGATAAAGTTGGAAGCATCGCCAAATCCATCGCCGTCATTATCTGCATAATAAGTATGCGATTGATGAACTCCGGCATTGTTATCGTCACAGTCTGTGTTATTGGCTACGCCACAAGCTGCAGGTGAACCGGCTCCAAACCCATCCCCATCATTATCTGCGTATAACTGTTTCGTATCATCACAATCTGTATTATCTGTTACATAACCGGCAGGTTGCGTACATGCTTTCCGGAAAACAGATGCATCGCCAAATCCATCGCCATCAGCATCCCTGTACCAGGTAACACCACCATCTTCATCAACCTTGCCATCGCAATCATTGTCTTTGCCATCGCATAATTCAGGCGCATGGGGATAAATCGTATTATCCGCGTCGTTGCAATCTGTATTATCCGCAACATAACCCGGTGGTGGTGCAGATGCTGTAATACTTTTATTGGGATCACCAAATCCATCCTGATCATTATCAGCATAGAATGTAGATTGATTTGATGCCGTGTAATTAAGTGTTTCACTGTTATCCAGCAGGTCGTATTCTTCCGGTGTGCAATTCACAATGCCGGCCATTACAGAACCCTGGCTTGCACTAAAGAACATTTTTTTACTTACTGTTAAATTGCTGCCTGCAGTTAAAGAGAATGACACACTATCCAAAGCTATAACCGAGCCGTTCTTATCAAAAATGGTAAACCTTACCCATGCAGCGCCATCTTGAGTGCCTTTGTTGGTAATGGCATAAGAAACAAGCACACTATCACCCCTATTAAAGGTTGCTGGGTTAAGGCTGATGGCGTTATTGTTTTGTTTTGCCATATTTGGTGCGTCTCCAACAATGATGGCGCGGGTGGCTTCATTATTATCTTCCCTCTCTTCATCAAGCGTGTTATCCGGGTCGGCCACCAGCCGAATGATCTTAGTGCCTGCAATAGAGGATGAATACGTTGCCGTAGCCAGTACCGTTGTATCCTTCCCCGGTTGCAATGCATTGATCGGTATTGTTGTTCCCACCTGTATATCATCAACCAAAAATTTCAGCCTGTTGGCATTTGTTGGTTTACCGCCGCTGTTGCGCACCGTGCCCACAAGCGTGATATTTTGATTGACGTTCGGATTAAGGCTGCCGGGCGAAATGTATTGCGATAATACTTCAAAATCCGGCTTGCTATCAGTAACACGAATGTAGAAGGTGCCTTTATTATTTGATTCATTTGTTTCGCATACCACTTTTGCAGTATCAACCCAAACCGTAACTCCATAAAGCCCCGGTTGTGTAAACATATAGCTAAAGCTGCCAACGGTTGCATAAGGTGCAGGCTTCACCTCCGCAAGGCCTTCTATGCCGATGATAAGGCTATCGCCGAGGCTGTACCTTACCAGCAGGTTACCGGCATCGCGCAGGCCGTTATTGCGTATGAGCGGGTTAAAGATGTTTGTTGTATTTACCCTTACTACTGCAGGGTTACCTGCCGAACCTGTTTCGCCGGGTACCTGGTCAGCAACAAGGTCTGCTGAAAGCCAGGCCGTATCAATGTTATTCGCCAGGTTTACTTCAAATATTTCTGTGAACACATCCGCCTGCACGGTTATCATTCCACCGCAACTATTAATGGCAGAGTTTAAAATAAATGGATCTGACTGGACATCTATGAAATATTTCTCATTTACGCCGGGCACTTCTATAAGCCTTCCAATTCTGTTGCTGTCTAATGCAAACTGAATTTTGAATGATCCGCAGGCCTTGCCTGTATTTTTAATTCTCGCCCGAATAACAACAGTGCTGCCGCTGTCAAGGCTTGTAGGTGTTACAGAAATGTTCTCCACTGCAAGGTCTGTTGCCGGTACTTTAATGGTGCCATAATAAGTATTGTTGTCTTCCTTGCGTTCCTTTATATCTTTATCAATGTCTGTTACAATTTTAATCCTGTGTTTGCCGGGCGCTAATAAAAGATCGTTGTAACGGATAAGATAACCTTCCACATCATGCAGGTAAGGCACTGTTTCGGAGCGGAGTTCCTGCCATTTTCCGTTAGGCAATGAGTCGTATATCACCACCCTGTGTGCGCTTACATCCAGCCCGCAAACTGTATTTACATCATAAAACTGGAAAGCATTGGCGCCGGTTTGTTCAAATGCCTGTATCTCAATATCCGGCAACTTTGGTTCAGGGTAATACATATCATAGCCTGTCAATGTATAGTTTGTGGATTTAAAGTCTGAAGGATCGCCCGATTGCCGTTCCATATAAATATAACTGCCGCTGGCGGTAAACTTAATAGGTGTTGTATCCCTTATTACATAAATCAGCGGCTCCAGGTTTACATTCTTACCCGGAATAGCCGTACTGTCGTGCGCAACTTTTACCAGGGTATCGTTTATATAGCAATTAAGCACTGAATTGGCAATATAATCATAGCCACCCCAGAAATTGGCGGGGTCAGGTTTCCTGTATTTTATAGACCAGGTAAAGCGTAATGTATCACCAACTTTAGGCGGGCACTCCGGATATTCAGGAGGTGTAATTTCAGTTGAAGTATCTGGCTGCACGCAAGCATATTTATCCGGGCAGGGCAACGGGAACACATTGGTAGCCGGTTTACTGGTAAAGGTATAATCGGTTACTACAACATTGTATTCAAAATTGCCACCACAGCCAACATTGGTTAATCCATAAGCATAATTACCGTTTACATCTGTTGTAGTCATAATCGTTTGGCTGCCTGTTGTTATAGTTACGGTGGCGCCCGCCACGGCTACTACCGAATTGCCGGAAGTGCCATAATAAACAGCATTGCCGCTAATGTTTACCTGCTGCTGCGGACAATTTTGTATGCTGGCTGAAGTAATTACATTAATGCCGCCCGGCAAGTTGGGTGCGCCCACAATAACAGGCCTGATGGCATAGTTGTTCAATGGATTAATATCACCTGTTGTATTACTGCTGTCAACCCATACTTTTATCGGGTAGAAACCTTCTGCACTAAACGTAAAGTCGTGTGTAATAACGCCGGATGATTTAGGCCCGATATAGGGTATTACATCGCTTGCCAGCGGAATGGTATCCCTGTAAAACTGCACCGGCACATTGGTTGCCGCAATGGCTGTATTGTTGCTCACCGTGGCCGTAAGCGTAAATGTTTCACCCGGCTGCGGGTTGGCATCGCTGAAAGCAATATTATTGGCGAAGATGCGCAGGTCGAGCCGGTCGTCGGTTACAGTGGGGCCGCTTTTATATGTAGTAGAAGTTGAATTCCCATTGGCATCAGTGGCAAAGAAACGGTAGCCGGCAGTGCTGGTGTTATTGTTGTGTTTGTACACATAACTATATGCAACACCGTTTTTGTAATTGGTGCCGCTGCCTTCTTTCACCATAGCAAATACGCCTTCGCCCGAACCGCCAAAATTCTGGTCGCCATTCAGGTCGATAGCTACCTGCGGATAACCAGCCTGCGGTGGCAGGTTGTTGGCAGATTTATACAGTACTTTATAAGTGAAACTGCCTGCCTGGCTTACCTGCGGATTAACACCGCTGATTGAATTATACGGCGCACTTGCTACATAGCTTAATGCCGGTGGCGCACCAGGCACATAACCGGTGCCGCTGAGCTGGGTGATAACATCCGCTACACCAGGGGAAGAGGATATTATTTTCAGTTGGGCCATATAAGCCGCTGCGTTTGTTGGCGTAAAAGTTACGGTGAAGGTTGACGTGCTGCCTGCCGGTATTGTTCCTGCGGTGAATACAGGTGTAAATGCAGCATCAGATGCAGTAATATTTGCCAGCGTGATGGCCGTATTACCTGTGTTTATAATACCGAAAGTATAACTGCCGGCAGTGTTCACGGCAACTGTTCCGTAGTCATGGCCGGTGGCCGGTGAAATGGCCCAGGTAACCACGGGAAGCGTGGCGCTGCCGGTAAGCACGCTTCTGTAATGCCCGCTGGCAGTATTCATTACAATAGAATCCGTGAAATTGCCTTTCAGCGTGGGTGCAAAAGTTAACTGAATGGTGTCCTTCCCGTTGGCAGGAATTGTAAACGGCGCTGTAATGTTTGCGCTGAAAGGCCCGTTAAGACTCAGGTTGTTGATAGTTTGCGGGCTTGCACTATGATTAATGATGTACAGGTTTTGGACTGATGTATTACCCGTTACCACATTACCAAATGCAATGGTATCGGCTGACAGCGACAACAGGTCGGTATAGAAAGTATCTACATTCGACAAACTCCACCTGCCCTCCTGCGACAGGGTGCGCACATACAAATAATGTTTGCCATTGCTTAACTGGGAAGTATTTACAGTGGACTGAACATTGGCAATATCTTTTCCGGGCGTTACCGCAATGGCATGACCCTTCCCAAAGCCCGGGTCGTTATCAATAAAATATTCTGCCGCAAGAATGTTTTGCGCTGCGGCAGGCGCAACCGGATAAGCCGGATCTGAAGCAACCTCAAAACTACTTAGATTGGTAAGGCCCCAGCGGCCTTCTGCATTCAATGTGCGAACATATACACGGTGCACGCCATTGCTGAGGCCGGTTGTATTTACACTTACATTGATATTGGAAATATTCAAACCTGGTGTTACGGTAATGGCTATGCCGTTTCCAAAGCCCGGGTCGTTATCAATAAAATATTCAGCAGATACAATGTTTTGTGCGGCTGCAGGTGATGCAGGATAAGCAGGATCGCTGCTCACTTCAAAACGATTAAAGCCGGTTAAACTCCAGCGGCCTTCTGCATTTAAGGTACGCATGTATAAACGGTGAACCCCATTGCTGAGGCCGGTTGTGTTTATGCTTGCACTCATGTTGGATATATTCAAACCTGGTGTTACGGTAATGGCTGTGCCGTTTCCAAAGCCGGGATCAATATCAATAAAATATTCAGCAGCAATTATATTTTTAGCTGCTGCGGGTGCGGTTGGATATGATGGGTCGCTGTTAACAATAAATGAGCTGTAATTAACAAGGCTCCATTTACCAACGGCATTTTTCGTGCGCAGGTACAAACGGTGCACGCCATTGCCTAAACCGGTAGTATTAACTGTTGTGTTGAAGCTGGCTATATTCAAACCCGGTGTTATAGTAATGGCTGTGCCTTTGCCGAAGCCGGGATCGGTATCAATAAAATACTCCGCCGCAACAATATTTTGTGCGGCTGCAGGCGGGGCAGGATAGGAGGGATCAAAATCTACTGTAAACAGGTTGTAGTTAGCAAGGCTCCAGCGGCCACCCTGGTTTTTGCTGCGTATGTACAAACGATGCACACCATTTGCTAAGCCGGCAGTGTTAATTGTTTTGGTGAGGTTGGCAATATTTAAACCCGGTGTAAGGGTAAGCGGAGTGCCGTGGCCAAAGCCCGGGTCTGTATCAATAAAATATTCAGCCGTTATAATATTTTGTGCGGCTGCAGGCACCGGCGGATAAGCAGGGTCTGTTTGCGCTTTTACACAAAAGCACACAGCCAGTGCCAGTATGGTGAATAGGTTTTTCATTTTACTTATATAAAGTGAACCACTGAAAATGTTTTTGTAATTACAGCAAGTGTGCGGCAGTATATTATGGGCGAAGTATTCTTTTAAATGAAATGCGGGAACCGGCTCAAACTTCTCCCGGGTAACCGGAAAAATTCCCGATAAAACTCATTTTTTCCCCCAGAAAACCGTTTTCCTTCCCCAGAAAATTCAAAAAACCCCTCAGAAAACTATTTTCTTTCCCCAGAAAACTCATTCTTTTTCCTGTTTTCCCGATATAATTCCCCGGAAAACTCCTTGTTCTCCCCAAAAAAACTATTCATTATACCTGCCGATCTTTACCCGGGCGCTTAAAGCCGCCCGGTTGAGCCTTCTTTTTCACTGATTTTAAAAAATACTGCAGCAAGGTATCAGGGATTACTCCTCGTGCTGAATGTAATGTTCATGCTGCTGGTGCCTGAAGCAATGCTTGCGGGAACAGTTAATTTATAAATGGCAGGTATATTGGGAATGCCTGAGAGTATATAAGGATCAGGGCCGCCAAAAGGGCCGCAGTCTGGTTTTACAACTGAACCTACTGTTAACCCGGCCTGTTTGGCAGGTGAACCGGATGCTAATTTCCATTTGGCATCTGCGCTGCCGGTGCCTGCAAAAAGCTGGACATCGGTATAACCGTAACTGTTATTATTGCTGCCAACATACGCTGTAAAAGTTGAAGGCGTACCTGCAGAGAGCGTATTCTTAACCACGGTGTTGGTAAATACATAATCATTCCAGCCTGAAAGCAGATTATTGGCAAAATATCCGTTTACAATGTGAATGGCCCCCCGGAAAACGTTATTGCGGATTACATTGCCTGAGCAGGCGGTGTTTTCCATATTAATCCAGGTGTCAACAATATTATTGCTTACATCCCAATTCTGCATTACCCATGCGCCGTCGCCGAAATTGCCTGTTATATAATTTTTATTGACCTTCCAGCCGCTTAGTATGGTGCCGGGAGTATAACCGTAATAATTTCCAATACCGGTAACGCGGCATCTTGTAATGGTAAGGTTATCTATGCTGCTGCCGCCGGCTCCCGGCCCAATTAAAAAGTTTACTGTAAGCCCTGTAAATGTGGAGCCTGTACCGGCTGAATCTAATACTACGCCGTTAATAACAGCAGCGTTTGGATTATACTGCAGGCCGGGGTTGTTAGTGCTGTCTAAAAAGTAACCTGTACCAATTAATACAAGTTTTTTTGAAATGGTTATGCCGCCATAATCGGTTGCACTGGCTTCAAAATAAAGCGTATCGCCGCTTTGCACTGCGCTGTTTGTTACAGCCGCATTAGCGGAAGTGAAATCTGCATTTACGCCGGCATTATTATTTATGCGCCATACCTTGGCGTGGGCGCTAAAACTAAGACCTGTTAAGATTGCGAGTATCAAAGTAGAAATCTGTGTTTTCATAAAACATATTTTGGTTTAACATTTTTAATGATGCGAATATGAAAACAATGCGTTGTTAAATATATCCTCTAAAAACATGATTTTTTAAAACCTGGCGGGGATAAAGGACAGGGATGTAAAAACAGGAGGGTGTTATGTCAAAGCGCACAATAATATTTTGATACTGCTTTTAAATATTATTGAAAATTTTGGGGTGAGGGGATTTCTAAATCTTTACAAATTGATAACAAGGTTGTTTTTTATTTCCTTATGCGGGGTACTGATGTAAATTTCTTATTAACCTGATTTTGATAAATAGCCTGGTTGCCTCCTTCACGAATTAACAGGCAATTTTATTTTTGCAAATACTTTATAAAATTTGATTGTTTCATTAAGCCAATTCAAAAACTTCTTTGATAACGTTACGGTCTCCGGTTTCTTCATTTTTTAAAGAACGTTGCGTTTCAATAACAAGGCTGAATGCTTCTTTAAGATTTGCTTTAGCTTCTTCCAGTGTTTCTCCCTGCGTATTTATACCAGGCAGCTCTTCCAGATAAGCGATATATCCGCCTTCTTCAGCTTCTTCAAAAACAGCAGTAAATTTTATATCTACTTTCATAATAAACCTTTTTCAAATTTAATCTTTATTAACCGGCAATTGTGTAAACATTTGTTTAATGTAAATTGTTTTGTACATCTAAAAATTGCCTGCACATTTCCACTTTGTCGGTATTAATAACATCAGCATTAAGGTTTATGATTGTTTGCCAGCACTGCTGCGTATCAGGCGCTCCCCATAGCCTTACGGGTTTGCCGGTTGCATGTGCAGCATTAATAACATTTACAAGTTTAATACTGTCTGCAGCGGGCAAGGTACCATTACCATTCCAGTGAGAATATGTACGAAAATTATCACTTATCATTACTATTTTTTCCAAATCCTGCGGTGCATAATGTTTGCCGGGCAAACCATCAAACATTATATAAGGCGGATAGGTATGAAACGTAGAATCTGCAGGCCTTTCACCACTTATAAAAACCTGTACGGCATTTTTGTTTACTTCCCTGTTAAATACCCGGGGATATTGCTGCAACAACTTTATCAATGCAGGCAGAGCCTGCGCCTGGTTTTCTTTTATATCAATCATTAAATAAAAGCTATGCACATTTTTTCCAGTATCAAACAATTCTGCAATAGGCTGAATGTACATGTTGTTTAAACTGTTGGCCGGCCTGATGTCGGTTTTATTATGGGCAACCATTAATTCGCCATTCACATAATATACGTCGGCTTCAATAACGCCGGCTTTATGGTTGTAGGCATCCCAAAAAGGAACGGCGTGTGTATAATCGTTATGCGAATGAATAATAGGCTGGGCAAACGCAGCATTGGTAAATAATAATATTGCTGCAATAAAATAGAATCTAAAAAGCTGCTTCAATGTATTTCGTTTATGTTTATTCAGTTACTGTAAAGCTAAGTTTGGCAAGTCCTTTTTTTACCTCATCACAACTCATAAATAATTTCCATAACAAGCCGCTGCGGTAATTTTCCATCATTACTACAATGGGCCCCTGGTCTATGGCAAGGTAACGTTGCGGATACCAGTTGTCTGTTTCGCTAAAGGCATCATAAAAACCATAAGGCCCAAGCAATTTATTTCTGAGCGTTGAATCGTTATACCAATGCTTCATGGCAGCCATTGACTGCTCCAGCGTATATGGAAAAGATGATAAAGCCGCCGTTGGTGAAATAACACCCAGATCATTTATCGAATCGGGGGCATGTGCAGCATAACCTTTTACAGAATAACTTGCCGTTAAGCCCCAGCTATCTTTGCCATAACCTTTAAATTGTTTGGGATTATCAACACACCATTCATAATTCATCTTTGCCATAGTGCTCATCTCTTTCCAGTAATCAGCGTATTGATCTTTTAATCCATGCGGGTTTAAACCAAGCCATGAATAATGTGCCCAGAATAACGGCCCGCCATGTGGCGGGTTGCCCTGCATAAATAAATGCAGCGTATCATTTTTATAATTGCTTGTTTTATTGATGGTGCCATTTTGGGCCCAGCCTTCATGATATACTTCTGCCGGTACGCCGTGCGTTGGTGAAGATGCTGCCAGTATATACATAATTAAACATTCGTTATAACCATGCACAGCAAAATTTTTCTTCCATTCATAGTTTGGGCTCCAGTGCCAGTATAATACATTTTGATTGTTTTGGCGATACCAATCAAACTCCACTGCCTTCCATAAACTATCAATACGCGCTGCTAATTTTTTTTCATCATCATCACCGTCTTTAAAATATTGCCGCACACATAAAAGGCCTTGCATTAAAAAGCTTGTTTCCACAAGATCGCCGCCATTATCATCAAAACCAAACGGGCGTACATGGCCGTTTTCATCCAGCAACCAATGCGGGTAAGCGCCGTGAAAACGGTCTGCTTTTTCAAGAAAGTTTACAATTTTCTGCAGGCGTTCAAAACCTTGCTGCCTCGTTATATAATTGCGTTCAATGCCTGTAAGAATGGCCATCAACCCAAAGCCACTGCCGCCAACGGCAATGGTGCTTTGATCATTTTCCGGGTAATCGCCATCGATGTGAATGCGCTCGGCGGCCATGCCGCTGTTGGGTTCGGCGCCTGTCCAGAAATAATCAAAAGTCCTGCGCTGAATGGTATCGAATAAAGCGGAGTCGGAGATATTATTTACTGCACCGTTATTTTGTTGTTCAGGATGCGAATTGCAGGCTGTGGTTAATGTTATAATGATAATTGCGGGGAATGTGTATTTATTCATAGCGCGATTGTTTAAATAACGTGGTCAGACGGCTCAATGCCGTCAGACCGTTAGCAAAAATCAGTGTTTTTATTTTTATAAGATTCTAAAGTATCTTTTTCCAAACACTTCCAGTTAACATCAATAAACCTTGCTGCCAATTCTTTATTTATTAAAGTGCCTTTTCTTAACCCTATATAATCTTTATACGATGAATATTCCCAATTCCTTAAATCGGTCACCAGCTTTGCACGCAGCGGATTTTGATGAATATAGTGAAAAATGTTTCTTGCGTAATCAGTTGAAGATTTAGTAACGACATCTGCTTTGGTTTTTTGCCTGAATAGTGAACCGCTTGCATGCCGTTGTTTATTGATGGCTACAGCATAATTACTCAGGCATTTTCTTATACCATCCGGTAATTGAGTAAGGTTTAAACTACCAACCTTTAATTTTTGAATGGAATCATTATTCGTATGAATAAGGAAATGAAAATGATTTGGCATGAGGCAATAAGCAATAGTATCAGCAAAAGGGTTTACCGTTTTTCTATAATGCTGAAGGAAATAAAGATAATTTTCGTGAGAGAAGAATATTTGTTGTTTGTTATTTCCCTGGTTGTAGATGTGGTACAGCTGATCTTCTTCGAAGTGCATGATAAGGGTATTTTGGTATTAATGATTGCTATCGGTCTGACGCTTGATGCGTCTGACCGCGTTACCGCAACACCACTGCACCCAATGCAGGCAAATTAATAGTCAGCTTATAAGCTTTTGTTTCTTCATTCATAAGCTCTGTTCTTATTTGAGGATTATATACATCACCGGTACCCCAGAATTCTTTACTGTTGCTGTTGAAGATTTCTTGCCATTCGCCCTTGCCATGCACATATATTTCCCAGTCGTTACGTACCTGGGTGGTCATGTTTAAAATTACAAGCACATCGTCTTCGGGATTATTGCCCATGCGTTTATAGCCAATTACGGCATAGCTGCCTTTGGTAAGATCGAGCCATTCAAAACCGCCTTGTATAAATTGTTTTTCATACAAAGCCGGTTCATTGCGATAGAGCTTATTTAATTTTTGCACACAATATTTCATGCCGCCATGGCTTACATATTGCAGCAATTCCCATTGCAGTTCACTTTTATAATTCCATTCGCTTGTTGCAGCAAACTCATTGCCCATAAACAAAAGTTTAGCCCCCGGATGTGTGAACATATACGTATATAATAAACGCAGGTTGGCAAATTTCTGCCATTCATCGCCGGGCATTTTATACAGCATCGGGCTTTTGCCATGCACTACTTCATCATGGCTTAAAGGCAGCATAAAGTTTTCATCATAGAAATACATCATGCTGAACGTAAATTTGTTTTGAATGAGGTGACGCAGGGAGGGCTCCATCTTAAAATAATCAAGCGTATCATGCATCCAGCCCATCATCCATTTCATGCCAAAGCCCAAACCATCTTCAAATGTCGGCCTGCTTATGCCCGGCCAGTCAGAAGCTTCTTCTGCAATGGTTTGTATATCGGGAAAGTCCCTGTATAAAGTTTCATTCAGGTCTTTAATAAAAGCTATTGCTTCAATATTACCGTTACCACCAAATTCGTTCGGTTCCCACTGGCCTTCCTTGCGGCTGTAATCAAGCCGCAGCATAGAACTCACGGCATCCACGCGCAGGCCATCTGCATGAAAGCGGTCGCACCAGAAACGTGCATTGCTTATTAAAAAGCTTTTTACTTCGCCACGTTTATAATTGAAGACATAAGAATTCCAGTCGGGATGATAACCTTTGCGCATATCTGCATATTCATATGTATGCGTGCCGTCAAACATAAACAGGCCATGTGCATCGTAAGGAAAATGCGAAGGCACCCAATCGAGAATAACGCCAATGCCTGCATTATGAAATGCATTCACCATAGCCGCAAAATCCTGCGGGCTTCCAAAACGTGAAGTAGGCGCATAATATCCTGTGCCCTGGTAGCCCCAGCTTCCATCGAAAGGATGTTCCATTACAGGCATGAATTCAACGTGCGTGAAACCCATTTGCTGCACATAAGGAACCAGCCGTTCCGATATTTGTTCGTAAGTATTATAGCTTTCCTCATCATTTTTATCAGGCCGCATCCAGCTTGCAAGATGCACTTCATAAACAGAGAAAGGAGAAGTAAGTGCGTTGTTTTTTTTGCGTTGCTTCATCCATGTTTCATCCGTCCATTCGTAAAAAGTACCCCACGTAATTGATGCCGTAAGCGGCCGTTTCTCCCACAGTTGTGCAAAGGGATCGCCCTTATCCAACTGTGTTCCGCCATAACCATGAATATGGTATTTATAACTTTCACCGCTCCATACATTTGGGATAAAGCCTTCCCATATACCGCTTTTATCAAGCCTTACAAATAACTTGTGCGCCTCATTATCCCAGTTATTAAAATTGCCTATAACGCTTACCTGCGTTGCATTTGGCGCCCATACAGCAAAGTAAGTTCCCTGTGTGTTTAATACTTCAAGCTGCTTATTGCCAAATAATTCATACAGCCTGTAATGGGTGCCATTTTGAAAATTGCTGATGTCTTCATCACTGAATAATGAATAATTCCATACAGATTTTGTACTGTCAACAAAATGCAGGTCTTCATATTTTTTATGCTGTACATGATGCTGCGCATCATCATTCGTATTTTCCATAGCTGTATTTTTTTAATGACAATTATTTTGTGTCATACGATCTTAAGACCTTGAACGATTGGCGGCCATTCTCCATCATAGCTTTATATTGAACTACCCGTGTGCCGCCTGTTGGTTTATCTGGGGCATCGCCGGGCATATAGACCGGAAATTTTCGCATCAGCGTTCCTGTTAACGGCGAAAACACATCATGCCCTTTATATCCTTCGCGGATTTTAGCATCAAGGTAAATATCCGGGAAGAAAACAGGGTCGAAACCTTTATCTGCATTATACGATATGGCAACCACTGAACCTATAGCATCATTATCGCCACTATAAACACAGATGGCAAGATCTGGGCGGCCATCATCATTCATATCATCCGTAAAAGCTTTCATTACTTTTCCATATACAATAAATGAAGGCTTTCTGCCACTTACCTGTAAATTAATAGGAGAAACAGTTACTTCATTTTTATCACTATTTTTGTTATTGCATTCAACGCGAAAACCCTGGTCGCCCATCTTCACAGTTGTATCAAATCTTTTTGATTGTGCCATGCATTGAACTGTTGAAAAAGCAAATAGAAATAAGCAGGTAAAGCAAAAACTTATTTTCATACGTGGATGTTTATGGAAAATGTTTGATGAAAGCATCATAGCAAATCAACTTGTATTTTTAATACTTAAATAATTAATGCGGGTAAATTACATTATTTACAGTGTTACTAAACCCCTTGGGATGAAATTATTATTAACTGATTATGTGGAGAGGGCAATATCCGGATAAAATAGCTATACCATTAATTGTTGTAAAAGAATTTGCGTTAAAAAAATTAGGAGCAAAAAAACTTATACCGTTTAAAGGTGTTATAAACCTTTGAACATATTTGAAAATGATTAACTTTTTATTTGGAACATTTGCTTCCAATTTTGAACTGAAACCCCCTTATCGCTTATGAAAAGAAATTCTATTCTCCTATTTTTTTTATTTTTTAGTATTTATGCATCCGCACAAAAAGCAACTTTAAAAGGTGCAACCATTGACACCTCAGAGAACGTTAAGCTCGTTAATACGACAATTACACTGCTGAGATCGCAGGATTCTACACTTTATAAATTTACACGCAGCAAGGAAGGCGGCACATTTGAAATAGATGATCTTGATACAGGGAAGTATGTATTGATGATTACACGCAACCGTTATGCCGATTATTTTGATGTGCTTTCTTTTGCACCCGGCGATACAAAAAACATCGGCAATGTTATGCTGACAACTGAAGCCAATCTTTTAGCTGATGTTGAAGTGCGGACAAGGATTGCAGCCATGCGCATGAAAGGCGATACACTGGAATTTACTGCCGACAGCTTTCATGTGCGGCAAGGGGCAAGCGTGGAAGACCTTTTGAAAGTATTGCCGGGCATACAGGTGGATAAAGATGGCAACATAACTGCACAGGGAGAAAAAGTACAAAAGGTATTAGTGGATGGAGAAGAATTTTTTGGAGACGACCCAACAGTAGCCACAAAAAACCTGCAGGCAGATGCACTAAAATCGGTACAGGTTTTTGATAAGAAAAGCGACCAGGCTGAATTTACAGGCATTGATGACGGTGAGAAAACAAAGACCATCAATCTTAAACTGAAAGAAGATAAAAAGAAAGGATATTTTGGGAAACTGGATGTGGGTGGCGGCACGGATAGCCGCTGGAATAATAGCGCCATGATTAACAACTTTAAAGGCAAGAAAAAAATTTCGGCTTATGGCATTATGAGCAGTACCGGTAAAACGGGGTTAAACTGGGATGAGCAGAGCAGTTATGGAAGCGGCACTAATTTGCAATACGATGATGATTTTGGCGGCTATTATATTGACGGCGGAGATGATTTTTCCGGTGGCAGTTATTATGGTGAAGGTGTTCCAAAAAGCTGGGCTGGCGGCGTAAACTTCGGCGATAAATTTAATGATGATAAACAGAATTTTAATGGCAGTTACCGCTTCAACAAACTGAATACATCGGGTGAAGGCAGCACGTATTCACAGTCTATTTTGCCCGATAGTATGTTTTATAATACCGAAAACTCCAAAACATTTAACAGCCGGAACCGGCACTCCCTTAGCAGCATTTATGAACAGCAGTTCGATAGCAGCTTTTCTTTAAAATTCACGGGCAGCGGTTATACCGGCCATTCCAGTTCATTCAGTGATTATACAAACCAGTCGCTGGACGAAAACAGTGTGCTGGTAAACCAAAGTAAAAGAACCATTAACTCCACCGGCGATAATTCAAGCTTTAATGTAAACCTCTTGTTGAAGAAAAAGTTTAAAAAGCAAGGAAGAACAATTTCATTAAACATCAGCAATGTATATAACGCTTCTAATGCTGATGGCTTCCTGCGTTCGCTGAATTCTTTTTATACCAAAGGTGTTTTGTTTTTAAACGACTCTACAGACCAGGAAAAGAGAAACGATTCCAAAGTGAATATGTTTAATTCCAAAATCGTTTATACAGAACCTTTAATAAAGAATCTTTATGCTGAAATAAATTATGCTTTCAGGTTAAGCACCAATAATGCAGAGAATTTATCGTACGACAGGGCAGCCGATGGAAAATACTCCATGCTGAACGATACTTTCAGCACCCACTACAATTTTGATGTAACAACCAATACCGGCGGTGCAGCGCTGCGATATAACGGTAAAAAATTAACGCTGGGCGCGGGAACTGATATCGCTTCCACCAATTTCAATCAAAAAGATTTATTTAAAGACACCGTGCTGAAACGTGATTACCTGAACTTCTTTCCAAAAATGAATTTTGTATATAAATTCAATTCACAATCCCGCATTTCCCTTAACTATAACGGCCGCACGCAACAGCCGGGCATAACGCAGATTTCACCGGTGGCAGATAATACCAACCCATTGATAATAAGAAAAGGAAATCCCGGTTTAAAACAGGCATTTCAACATAGGATGTATATTAATGCCAACAGGTATAAAGTGTTAAGCCAGTCGGGAATATATATGTACGGCGGCGTAACGGTAACAGAAAACGCTATAGTTACCAACCAGTTTACCGATACAAGCGGCATTACAACCTATACTTATGTAAACACAAACGGAAACTATAACGCTTATGGAGGCATTGGCTTATCAAAAAAATTTACAAAAGCCAATTTTTATTTGAATTATGGCGTGCGGTATAACTCCAGCAAATATTCAAACTTTGTGAATGGTGTAAAGAATGAAACCAATAACTACAGCCCGAGTGTGAATGTTGGTTTTAATAAGGGCAAAGAGAAGAAATATGATTTTAATTATTGGGTTGATGTTGGTTACAACATTTCCACCTCATCTATTAATAAGGCGGCCGAAACAAAATACTGGACAACAAATCATAACCTCGATCTCACCGTTTATCTGCCCGGAAAATTTGAGATCAATAATAATGTAGATGCCAGCTTCAGGCAAAAAACAGCCATTTTTACTACCAATAATAATGTTGTGTTGTGGAATGCATATCTCGGAAGAAAATTCTTTAAAAATGATAAGGGCCTGCTTAAGTTTTCCGTGTATGATCTGCTGAATCAAAATAAAGGATACCAACGCCAGTTAACTACCAATGTTATTACAGAAAGAAATTACAATACCATCAAACGTTATTTTATGCTCAGTTTTGTGTGGAATTTTTCCAAAACAGCTGCAGGCATGCCTGCAGCAGCACAATAGTTTGTATAAGTAATAATAGCAACTACTAAATTTTTAATATGAAAAAATATTTATTACTCACCTTATTACTTGCTGCTGCAATATCAATGTATGCACAGGATATATTTATTGTAAAGGGACAGATTGAATTTGAGAAAAGGGTGCATTTTATTGCCAATATTGATGACATCTATAAAAAAGACGACGATAACGGTGGCGGGTTCGATTTTATCAATTCGATAAAAAAACAACTGCCTGAATGGAAAACAAGTTATTTCAATTTATATTTTGATGGCAATAAAACATTGTACGAACCAGGCCGTGAAGTAACAATAGCAGGGCCCAAAGGCCCCGATTGGTTTAACGATCCTGCGCAGGATAACGTGGTGTATTGTAATCTTGATAGTAAGCAAAGCGTTTCCCAGAAATCTGTTTTCGATTCTAAATTTCTGCTTGCAGACAGTTTAAGAAAAGCAAAATGGAAAATAACCAACGATTCAAGAGATATTGCCGGTTTTAATTGCCGCAAGGCCACCACCATTATTAACGATTCAGTTTTTGTTGTGGCATTTTATACTGACCAGATTTTAACTACCGGCGGCCCTGAGTCTTTTAATGGTTTGCCCGGAATGATTTTAGGTCTTGCCATCCCGCGTTTACATACTACATGGTTTGCCACAAAGGTTGAAATGACAACACCTTCTGCAGGCACTTTAACGCCGCCCGTGAAAGGCAAGAAGGCCACCAATGCAGATCTTGGTGTAAAACTCCAATCAGTATTTAAAGATGCATGGAATAAAAAATATGCGCAGCACGCACAATGGATGATTGAACTCTGATAAAATTGTGATGGTTTTGTAATCTTTGCAAATGACCTTAGCTATGTAAAGATTACATTGTTACTTTGCCAAAAATTATTGCATGCGTATAGGCATAGTTTGTTATCCCACTTATGGCGGAAGCGGCGTTTTGGCTACGGAGCTTGGTAAAGCATTGGCAGATAAAGGGCATCATGTTCATTTTATTACTTATCAACAGCCTGTACGCCTTGATGCTTTCAGCGCCAATATTTTTTATCATGAGGTAAGCGTGCCTTCCTATCCTTTATTTGATTATCCCCCTTATGAACTAGCCCTGGCCAGTACCATGGTTGATGTTATTCTAAAACATAATCTTCATTTGCTGCATGTGCATTATGCTATTCCACATGCCTCCGCAGCCTATATGGCCAAGCAAATCTTACTGAAGAGAGGAAGAAACATTCCTGTTATTACAACTTTACATGGTACGGATATAACATTGGTTGGACGTGATAAAACATATGAGCCTGTTGTAACTTTTTCTATTAATGAAAGCGATGCTATTACTGCCGTATCACAGAATTTAAAAGAAGAAACCTACCGTTCTTTCGCTATTGAAAAAGATATACAGGTTATTGAAAATTTTGTTGATAATTCCCGTTATAAAAAACCCATTGACGCTTTCAGGAAAGTAATTGCACCGCATAAAGAAAAAATATTGATTCATGCTTCCAATTTTCGCAAAGTGAAGCGCGTAGAAGATGTAATACAGGTGTTTGCCAATGTGCATGAAAGATTACCTTCAAAATTATTACTGGTTGGAGATGGCCCCGAGCGCCGCAGTACAGAAGAACTTGTGCGCAAATTAGGTGTACAGGATGACGTGCGGTTTCTTGGTAAGCAGGAGCAGATTGAAGAAATCTTGCTTATTTCCGATTTGTTTTTATTGCCCAGTGAATATGAAAGTTTTGGCCTGGCGGCTATGGAAGCCATGGCAGCAAGCGTGCCTGTAATCAGCTCAAATGCCGGCGGATTGCCGGAAATAAATATCAACGGAGAAACAGGTTTTCTTGCAAATGTTGGCGATGTGCAAACCATGAGTGAAGAGGCTATACGTTTATTAAGTGATGACACCTTACTGAAGCAGTTTAAGGTAAAGGCAAAAGCACAGGCTATGAAGTTTGATCTGCACAATATTGTTCCCCAATACGAAAAACTATATAGCCGTTTTTGCAGGATGACCTGCGAAGCATAAATGAATAGAAGATTGAACCCCGCCTGCATACTTTACAAATTTGTATTTTGCAATGGAAGTTAAAGAATCTGCAACTACCCATAATGAGGTGCAATCAATGAACAAATACTTGTTCGAAGTATATATACACTGATGTGAAATTTGAAAACCGGTGAAGGTTCACATCTTGTTTCGTCATGTTATTGTCATGTTTGTTAGCAATGGCTTAAATCAGTCTTTCCTCCAATCATTTTTTTGAACTTTGCGTGCTTTATGGCTGAAGAAACAATCAACAAAACAGCAACAAAAGAATTTCGCCAGCAATGGATTGAATTTATTTATAACCTCCAGGATGATATATGCACAGCGCTTGAATCTGTTGACGGCAAATCAACATTTACAGAAGATGCATGGCAGCGTGCAGATGGTAAAGGCGGCGGCGGGTTAACGAAGGTTATTCAAAACGGCAAAGTATTTGAAAAAGGTGGCGTAAATACTTCTGTTGTTTACGGGCATTTAACGGAACGCATGTGCAAGGTATTGCAGATACCTTTTTTAGGCAGCGATGCCACCTGGTTTGCAGCCGGCATAAGTTCTGTTATACATCCTTTCAATCCTTTTGTGCCAACGGTGCATTTTAATTACCGCATGTTTGAATTATATAATGCTGACGGGTCATTGGCAGATCGCTGGTTTGGCGGCGGCACCGATCTTACACCATATTATTTGTTTGAAGAAGATGCAAATCTGTTTCATCAAACATTCAAAAATACCTGTGATGCTTTTGATGAAAGTTTCTATCCTCTTTTTAAACAACAATGCGATGATTATTTTGTGAACACGCATCGCAATAATGAGCGCAGGGGCATTGGCGGTATTTTCTATGACCATCAAAGATGTGATGAAAAACATAATGCCAATTTTTGGTTTGATTTTGCCAAAGCCTGTGGTTATGCATTCATGGATACGTATATTCCTATAGCAGAACAAAGAAAAAATACCGCATTTAATGATAAACATAAACATTGGCAGGAGATAAGAAGGGGCCGTTATGTAGAATTTAATTTAATTCATGACCGCGGAACTATTTTTGGCTTAAAAACACATGGGCGCACGGAAAGTATTTTAATGAGTTTGCCAGCCACGGTGAGGTTTGAATATAATTATCAGCCCGAACCAGGATCAGAAGAAGATAAGCTGTGGCAGGTTTGTTTGCAACCTCGTGTATGGGTTTAATACTGCGGTAAAATTGAAGAAGAACAAACCAGGATCTTAAAAATTATACATCAGATATTTTATGTTTTTACAAAGAAGAAACAGGATTTTAAGAGCAAACGCTTCTATCAGAAGTTTGGTTGCAGAAACAGTTTTAACGCCCAATGATTTTATTGTGCCTTTGTTTATAGATGAAGGTGAAAATGTGAGAACTGAGATTGCATCAATGCCCAACTATTACAGAATGAGCATTGATAACACTATTAAAGAAGTTAAGGAATTATACAGTCTTGGTATAAAAAGCGTATTGCTATTCATTAAATGCCAAGATGACTTAAAGGATAACACGGGCAAAGAAGCGTGGAATAAAGATGGCTTAATGCAACGCAGCATTAAAGCTATTAAAAATGCCGTGCCTGAAATGTATGTAATGACGGATGTAGCGCTTGATCCTTACTCTGAATATGGCCATGATGGCATTGTAAAAGATGGAGAAATTGTGAATGATGAAACGGTTGAAGCTCTGGTAAAGATGAGCGTTTCTCATGCGGAAGCGGGGGTGGATATGGTGGCCCCAAGCGATATGATGGACGGCCGCATTGCAGCCATACGCGAAGCATTGGAAGAAAATAATTTTACTAACGTTGGCATCATGGCTTACAGTGCAAAATATGCCTCCTGTTTTTACGGGCCTTTTCGTGATGCACTGGATTCAGCGCCAGGCTTCGGTGATAAGAAAACTTACCAGATGAATTACGCCAATCGCATTGAAGCGGTTAAAGAGGCTTTGATGGATGAGGAAGAAGGCGCTGACATCGTAATGGTAAAACCGGGCTTACCTTATCTTGATATTGTGCGTGAAGTAAAGAATGCCGTGCATGTTCCGGTGAGTGTTTATAACATCAGCGGTGAATATGCCATGATTAAAGCCGCTGCAAAAATGGGCTGGATTGATGAGAACAAAGCAATACTGGAAACACTCACTTCCATTAAGCGTGCCGGAGCCGATTTAATCGCCACCTACTTTGCAAAGGACGCAGCGAGGATTTTACAGGGCTGATCTGAATAAATGAATAAATCAATATGAAGATTACTAAGAGTGAAGAATTATTTTACCGTGCGCAACGTTCTATTCCCGGCGGTGTAAACTCGCCGGTACGCGCTTTTAAAAGCGTGGGCGGAACACCTTTGTTTATAAAGAAAGCAAAGGGCGCTTATTTATATGATGCAGATGATAACCGGTATATAGATTATATTAATTCCTGGGGCCCCATGATTATGGGCCATGCATTTGAGCCGGTAGTAGAAGCCATACAAAAAAAAGCTGCAGATTCCACTTCATTTGGCGCACCTACCGAACTGGAAATTGAAATGGCAGAACTTATAAAAAGCATGGCGCCGAATGTTGACCTGATAAGAATGGTAAGCAGCGGCACAGAAGCCTGCATGAGCGCTATCAGGTTGGCGCGTGGTTATACCGGCAGGAATAAAATAATAAAGTTTGAAGGCTGTTATCATGGCCATGCAGATAGCTTTTTAGTGAAAGCAGGCAGCGGCGTTGCTACTTTCAATATACAAACAGTACCGGGTGTAACAGCGGGTGTTGCAGCAGATACTTTAACCGCGCCGTATAACGATATAAATGCAGTTGAACAACTCATAGCTGAATATAAAAATCAGATTGCTGCAATTATCATTGAACCTGTTGCCGGCAATATGGGCTGTATTTTACCTGCTGAAAATTTTTTAGAGCAATTGCGAACACTATGCACGAAGGAAGATATAATTTTCATTTTTGATGAGGTGATGACAGGCTTTCGCCTTGCTCCGGGCGGCGCACAGGAAAGATTAAACATTGATGCAGATTTGGTTACCTATGGAAAAGTAATTGGCGCCGGCATGCCCGTTGGGGCTTTTGGCGGCAAGCTTGATATAATGAAACAAATAGCGCCGCTCGGCAATGTGTACCAGGCTGGCACATTAAGCGGCAACCCTATTGCCATGGTTGCAGGGTTTACCATGCTTAGTTATCTAAAGAGTAATCCTTCCGTATACCAGGATCTTGATGAGAAAGGCGATTATTTAAGAAAAGGATTATTTAATGTGTTTGATAAAGCAAATATCCCTGTAGCCATTAACCATATTGGTTCAATGTTATCCGTGCATTTTACCAATAAACCAATAAATAATTTTGCCGGCGCATCATCGGCAAATATTGCCTTGTTCAATAAATTCTTTCATGCCATGTTAGATGAAAGCATTTACCTGCCGCCATCAGCATTTGAAAGCTGGTTTATGAGCAATGCCTTGACTTATGCTGATTTGGATGATACAATCATAGCAACAGAAAATGCAGTTAAAAGTATTAGCGGCGTTTAGAAACTATTTCAGTTATTTGGCGGAGATTGATTATGAATAGTGATCAGACGCTTCGGGAAACTACTTAATTAATTTTTACAACTGAAAGCGCCAGACCGGTAACTGTAATGCCACTCAAACAATTTGTTCAACCCCCTTACATGTTTTCATCTCTTTCAACTGATATAATTTTATGCCGGCTTTTTACCGGCATAACTGTTTTATACCCGTAATTGTTATAAGTAAAAAACGTTGGCAATTATTGTTTTTCCCAAGATTTAAAGTGTTTGCATCTTTCCATAGATTATACAGCCGTAAAAGCTAATACAGCCTTTGATTCCTGTGAAGGTGAAAATAAGCTGCTTATGTATCCAACAAATTTATTCAGCTTAAATTAAGCTTCGCTATGTTTCAACATGCGGGCTTTTTTGTTTACGCTTAATTTGCAAAGTCTGAAGTATGTATTAATTTCCTGCACATGAAAAAGATATTATTAAGCGTATTTATCATTATTACCTGCCAAACCTTTGCACAGCAACAGTATGAAACACTTAAGGCCATTCACTATTACGATGATGCCATCAACAAAAAAGATACCTATATAGATTCGCAGTGTGTGCTGGATTTATATTACCCGAAAGGTGTAAAAAATTTTGCAACCATTATATGGTTTCATGGCGGTGGTTTGTCAGCCGGCCACCGCGAAATACCGCAACAGCTTATGGATAAAGGTTATGCGGTTGTAGGCGTTGGTTACCGCTTTTCACCACGTGTAAAAGCGCCTGCTTATATTGAAGACGCGGCGGCGGCAACAGCCTGGGCTTTTAAACATATACAGGAATATGGCGGTAGCAATAAACTTATATTGCTTTCCGGTCATTCTGCAGGCGCTTATCTTGATATGATGATAACGCTTGATAAACATTATCTCAAAAAATATAATATTGATGCCAATACTATTGCAGGGTTAATTCCTTTGAGCGGCCAGTGTATTACACACTTTACGGTGCGGCAGGAGCGGGGCATGGAAGCAACAAAAGTTGTGGTAGATTCATTGGCACCTTTATATTTTGTGCGAAAGGATGCGCCGCCCATGCTGTTAATTACCGGCGACAGGGAGCTTGAACTTTATGGCCGCTACGAAGAAAATGCTTACATGAAAAGGATGATGATGCTTACCGGTAATACAACCACCACTTTATATGAATTGCAGGGTTATGATCATGGCGGCATGCCTGCAGGAGCATTTCCGTTATTACTTAAAGAAGCAGACAGGCGCGTAAAGGAAATTAATGCGGGCCATAAATAAAATCAATATAACAGTATAATATGAAACCATACGGAGCTGTAGTCTTGGTTTTCCTGATGTGTGTATTGTTTTTAAATCAAACACATGCACAAACAGAAGTGGAAGCATGGGGCAACTTAAAAGGCGTACGCATACAGGGGCAATTAATAAATTTTGAATCGGCCATTGCGGTAATTAACAGCGATTGGTCAAAAGTAAATGCAACGGCAAAAGAGCGGCAACATCCAAAATTTGACAGGCAGGGCAATAAGCAGATCATCACCACACTGCTCGATAGCTTTTATATTGTTGAACAGTTGGAAGATATTAGCGAAGGCATTTGTAAAGCAACGGTTCAGTTCACATCAAAAAAAGATACAATGCTGGCTGGTTTGTACTTTGATTTGAAACTGCCGTGGGCAGATTATAATAAAGGAATTTTGCAGACCGTAAAATCAATATCAAATGCATCTCCAAAGTATGTGTTGAATGAACAAAAAGAAGACATAGCAATTGCCGCAACAGCTATAAAGGTAAGCACACCTCAAAAGCAGCTTCAGCTAAAATTCAATCAATCAACAACTATAATTATCAAACAGCGGAAGGATAATTTCATTCATGTTTATATCCCGGTTAAAACAGGCAATTTTACGAATGGGCAAACAGGTGAAATTGTATTTACTATAGAAGCATCCGGCACAATTGATAAAGCACCTGTAACCGTTACCATCGATCCATCAAAACAAGGCCGCACATTCGCCGGTTTTGGTGGTAATTTCCGTTTACAAAATCCAAAGAACGATCCGCAGGTAATTGATTATTGCTTGAACAATATGCGTGTTGCCTGGGGCCGCGTTGAAATGGCCTGGCGTTTTGTGGCAGCCTGATGAAGACAGCAACCCTGTTGATTCAGCTAAAGCAGGCAAACTTAATCCGCATGTAAAGGAAAGTATGGAAATGGCGCAGCGGTTAAGCAAACTGGATATTCCTGTTATATTGTCTGCATGGTTTCCGCCGCAATGGGCTGTAACCGGAAAACTGCAGTTAAGAAAACAACCGGATGAAGAATGGGGTAACCCGCTTGATCAAAATAAGGCACAGGAGATTTATAAGTCAATTGCAGACTACATACAATATCTAAAAGATGCTTATGGTGTTGAAGTAAAATTATTCTCTTTTAATGAATCGGACCTGGGCATTAATGTGCGGCAAACAGGAGAAGAACATGCTAAACTTATTAAAGAATTAGGCGCTTATTTTCAATCGCGTGGTTTGCAAACAAAGATGTTATTGGGCGATAATTCTGATGCTACTACTTATTCATTTATTTACCCCGCAATGAATGATGCTGCAACGCACCGGTATATTGGTGCCATATCTTTTCATTCATGGCGCGGATGGAGCGATACAATTTTGCAAAAATGGGCAGATGTTGCCACCAAAATGAACCTGCCTTTATTCGTAGGTGAAGGCAGTATAGACGCGGCCGCCTGGGCCTATCCGAAAATATTTGAAGAACAAACCTATGCGCTGGAAGAAATTAATTTATACGTGCGGTTGCTGAACATTTGCCAGCCGCTGAGCATTCTGCAATGGCAACTTACTTCAGATTATTCGCCATTAAAGGGCGGCGGCATTTTTGGTAACAATGATGCGCTGCAGCCCACGCAACGATTCTGGAATTTAAAACAGCTTGCGTCCGTTCCGTCAAACATAGCCGCTACCCCGGCTACATCAAACAAAAAAGATATAACCTGTGCGGCGCAGGGAGATGCAGGCAAAAACATATATATTGTTCATCTGGTAAATAATAATGCAGCAAGAATGGTTACTATAAAAGGATTGCCGGCCTCTGTTAAAAAATTATCCGTTTACATTACAAGTAAAACAAAGAATATGGAGGAAGAAAAACCTGTCGCGGTTGTAAATGGTCAGGCAACATTCCTGCTGGATGCCGTTAGTTATGCTGTTGTAAAAACAAATTGAATCATTCAGTAAGTAAGCCACCAAAAAATTTGGAAAAAGATTCAATTCCTATTATCCTATTAATGCGGAACCAAGCATTGCAAATACCATTGCAAGCGCATAAAAGCATAATATTATAATTAAAAGAATTCCCCAGAATTTTAAGCAGGATTTTAGGCTTTTAAACGAATCATTAAGGCTTATCTGGTCGTTATTTTTTACTGCTATTTGCATTTTAGAAGCAAAATTGAAAAGATAATAACTTGGAAAAAAATAAAGCAGCGCACACAGCACAAACCACACTGTAAAAAAAGCTGTGCCCACACTTCCCATCGCATTTAATTCGCTGTCGGCCCTGGCAAGCGATGCAAAAAAAGAACCCGAAAACACGCCTGTAAGTACAAGCAATCCGCAAATAATGAACCCTATAATTGAAAGAAACTTTGCCCATTTTGCCGCTTCCATCAAATAAGGTGTATTGCCATTATCAACCTGCAATAAAAAATTATTGTGTATAATATTTTCGTCCATAAAAGTTTGCTTTAACTAAACGTTCAGAAATTAAAAGTACATAAACATTCATAACATTATGCTTCTGCTTCTGTATTACTATTGTTTAAAGGCATTTCTATAATAAAGGCTGAGCCTTTGCCGGGCTGCCCCGCTGCAGTTATAGTGCCATTATGGTTCTCCACTATTTTTTTACATATAGCAAGCCCGATACCCGTGCCTGAATATTCGCTTTTGCCATGCAGGCGATGAAATAATTTAAAAATATCGGCGGCATAATGCTGTTCAAAACCAATTCCATTGTCCCGAACGGTAATGCGTATAAATTCCTTTTTGTCTTCATTAATAAAATTTGTTGTTTCAATTTTTATCTCGGGATTTACGTTGGTGCGACTATATTTTACAGCATTTTCAATAAGATTGGAAAATAGCTGATGAAACTGCAGGCGGTGCACTTTAAGCGTGGGTAATTGGTTGTATATAATAACCGCTTGTTTTTCGCCGATAGTTTCTGAAAGGTCTTTTTTTACATCCTGTATAAGTAGGTTTAAGTCTGTTGGTTCAAGCACTATTTGCGCAGTGCCGGCCCTTGAATAATTCAGCAGCGAGTCAATGAGTGTTTGCATCCTGTTTACCGATAAAATTATCCTGTCAAAATAATTAGTCGCTTCGGGGGAAAAGTTTTCTTTTTCCCTGCTTAAAATAATATTGCTGAACGTACGTATTTTCCTTAATGGTTCCTGTAAATCGTGGCTTGCCATATAGGCAAACGAATCAAGTTCTTTGTTTATGCGCTGCAGCTCCTCATTATGCTTTTCAATTTTCTCGGCATATTCTTTCAAGGTATCTTCTGTAAATTTCCTTTCGGTAAGGTTGCGCGTAACTTTTGTAAAGCCAAGAACATTACCGTCATCATCGTGCAAGGCAGTTATCACTATATACCCCCAAAAAGCCGATCCGTCTTTTCGCAGCCGCCAGCCCTCATGCTGGGCCTTTCCGTTTAGTGTAGCTTCTTTCAGCAGCAATTCAGGCAGGTTTTTATCCCTGTCTTCCTGCCGGTAAAACAGCCGGAAATTTTTTCCAATGATTTCCTGTGCAGTATAGCCTTTTATTTTTTCTGCCCCTTTATTCCAGTTTTGAATAAAACCTTCTTTGTCAAGCAGAATAATGGCGTAATCTTCTATCTCGTTTACCATAAACTGGTATTGCCATTCTGTAAGCTTTATTATTTTGTTCGCTTTTTCAAGCTGTAGATGAAGTGTATGATTATCCGGTCTGTTGGGTGAAGGTTTTATTAATTCGAAAAAGGTTTTGATGAACTTTGTTTCAACTTCAGTGATAAACAGGTCTGCTTCGGTTAAAATGTTCCCGATTAACACTGCGTCTTTTGTGTAACCACCGATAAATTGCCGGAATGCATTTCGCTGTATAAAGCTTAACAGGCTAATGTCTTCTATCGAAATTTGTTTTGAAATAAGAAAAGATGAATCCTGTCTCAGCCATTCTTTTATATACAATTGTATATAGTGGCTCACTGTATTTTCAATACAGGCATTCAATAATTCATGCGTATTCCTGAATAAAATTGAGACCAGTTCTTCTTCACTTATATCCAGGTGGTTTAACAGTGGCAGCTTTGTTTTCCTGGCAACGTCCATCTGTACCCTTGTAAAAGCTTCCGCCTGATTCTCCAAAAGATATTTAGCATATTGGGGAAGATATTCGAAGCCTGGATTTGTATCGCGCGTAAATAATTTATCTATGTCCGCTGACGTTTTTTCTGAAGCCATATTTATATATTCCTGTAAGAGGAATATGCAATTTACATATTTGGATTAAAGAAAGGAATTATCATGTAGTTATAGCTAATTGAAACACCTCGTCCATTTATCCTGATCTCAGGCTGTGTAATTCTTATCATACCTGGGTGGCCCGCTTATGTTTTAAGCCCTGGCTTTGACTAATCTTGTTCTTTACAACAGGCGGTTGAATATATTGATACTAAATTCTTATTTTTAAAACCCGTTCAGTCTTATGCCAAGCCCTGGCCCATCAGCTACAGTAATAACGCCGTTATTATATGTTAGGCCGGCAGCAATATCTTCTTTCAATAACAACGGCCCGTCCATGTCAACAAAATCCAATTGAGGCAGGAATTGTGCAATGGCAGCAGAGCCAACGGTGCATTCATTCATGCTGCCCATCATTATTTTTAAATTAAGCTGCCTTGCTTTTTCAATCATTCGCAATGCAGGTGTAATGCCGCTGCATTTTACCAGCTTTATATTAATGCCATGAAAATGGCCAACACATTTTTCTACATCATTTTCAAACACACAACTTTCATCGGCCAGCAATGGGAGAGAGGATTGTTCGTATAAAATTTTCATATCAGCCCAGGCATCTTTTGCCAGGGGTTGTTCAATCAATTCAACGCCTAAACTTTTTAACACAGGGATTTTTTTAAGCGCTTCTTTTAACTGCCAGCCTGCATTGGCGTCAACCCGAAATACAGCATTGGTATGTTTGCGCAAAGCTTCTATTGTTTCAATATCATTTTCTGTACCCACTTTTATTTTATATACCGGCCAGGGTTTGCGTTGCATCTTTTCAATCATCTTATCTATGCTGTCAATGCCCAATGTATAATCGCAGACAGGAATATTTTCCCAAGTGGTATTCCAGAGTTTATATAAAGGCTGGTTGCGCATTTTTCCGAATAAATCCCAGGCGGCCATATCCAATGCGCAAACAAGAAAGGGATTGTTTGGGATAAGATGATGCAGGTAATGCCAGTAACGGTCGGGTGCAGTAAAAGCAAATTTTTCAATCATTGTTTTTTTCTTTTCAATGTCTTCTATCATTTGCTCAACGGTAATATTATAGTAAGTGATAGCAGGTGCTTCACCATAGCCAATAAGATTGCCTAATTGCAAGGCAACAATTAAAGAAGGCTGATGTGTTTTTGTTCTTCCACCTGAAATGGTGAATGGATATTCAAACTGCAGGTTTATTTTTTTATAATGAAGTTTCAATTTATCAAGTTTCAATATTGATTTAATATAGGTGTTGTTTTTTTGGGCGCAGGAGATTTGTAAATGCCTGCTTAACCAGGTTGGCTTAAATTATCCTCATTCATTGCCAATGCTGCAATATAACCATCCGTCCATGCATTTTGAAAATTGAAGCCACCTGTCACTGCATCAATGTTTAACACCTCGCCTGCAAAATAAAGGTTTGGTAAAACTTTACTGCGCATGGTTTTAAAATCTATTTCCTTTAAATCAATACCGCCTGCTGTAACAAATTCCTCTTTAAAAGTGCTTTTGCCTCTAATAGTAAAACTGCATTGGCAAAGTTGCTGCGCCAGTTGCTGCAACTGTATTTTGGAAACATCAGCCCATCTTGCTTGCCTATTGATGGATGCCGCCTGCACAAGGCTTTCCCATAAACGGTTAGGAATTGTAAAAGGTGATTTAGCAATGATAATCTTTTGCGGCTGTTGATCTTTCAGCGATTTTAATTTTTGAAAAATTGATTCCGCCTCTTCATCGGGTAACCAGTTTACAATTAATGTGAATGCATAATTCTTTTCATGTAAAATACGGGCGCCCCATGCAGATAATTTTAAAATAGCCGGGCCGCTCATGCCCCAATGTGTAATCAGCAAAGGGCCTGATGAACGCAATTTTGTATCTTTTATATGCACCGATGCATTGGCTGCAACGCCGGGCAAATGAATGATGCGCTCATCTTTGCAATTAAAAGTAAACAACGATGGAACAGGCGGTACAATTGTATGGCCGAGCTGCTGCAGCAACTTCCACATAGCAGGGCTGCTGCCTGTTGCAATGCAAAGTTTTTTTGTCGTGAAAATATTTTGCTGTGTCTGCAATTGCCAGCTATCATTATATTGAATTGACAATACATTTTCACCTGTAAATAATTGTATGCGCAATGATTGTTGCAGGTGGATAAAACAATCAATAACAGCCTGCGATGTATTGGCCTGTGGAAACATGCGCCCATCATCTTCTTTCTTTATCAATACACCATGCTGCTGAAACCATTTCACCGTGTCTGCTGTTGCAAACGTGTGGAATGGCCCGCGTAATTCTTTATTGCCACGCGGATAGTAGTTTGTTAATTCGTTTGCATCAAAACAGGCATGTGTAACATTGCAGCGGCCACCACCGGAAATACGCACTTTGGAAAGTACTTCCTTTCCTCTTTCAAGTATGGCAATTTTAAGCGAAGCATTTTTTTCAGCAAGGTTAATAGCTGTGAAAAAACCTGCCGCGCCGCCGCCAATAATAATTACATCAAACTGATGCTGCATAGCTGCGAAGATATTGCAGGCAAACCTTGCATGCATAATAAAAGCAGACATTATCGCCTGCTTTTATTGTTGACAATTATGAAAAAAACAAATCTTTACGATTGCATTTCCCTATGATACTCTTTATCGTAAGCTTTAATAATGGCTTTTACAAGGCGGTGGCGAACCACATCTTCTTCATCCAGCTCAATATGCGCAATGCCATTTATGTTTTGAAGAATACGTATTGCTTTATCCAATCCACTGCGCTGGTTTTTAGGAAGGTCGACCTGCGTGGGATCGCCCGTTATAATGGCTTTTGCATTAGCGCCAATACGGGTTAAAAACATTTTGAGCTGAAGATCGTTTGAGTTCTGTGCTTCATCCAGGATAATAAAGGCATGATCGAGTGTTCGGCCACGCATATATGCCAGCGGCGCAATTTCAATGGTGCGTGTGCTCATGTAATAGCCTAACTTATCGGCAGGAATCATATCATCCAGCGCATCATATAAAGGCCGCAGATAGGGATCAATTTTTTCTTTTAAATCGCCGGGTAAAAAGCCAAGGCTTTCGCCTGCTTCCACTGCCGGTCTTGTGAGAATAATTTTTTTAACAAGTTTATTTTTTAATGCCCTTACGGCAATAGCAACTGCCGTATAGGTTTTACCGGTACCGGCCGGGCCAATAGCAAATACGATATCGTTTGAATCGGCGGCCTGCACCATTCTTTTTTGATTGGCTGTTCTGGCGCGAACTGTTTTTCCATTAGGCCCGAAAACAAGGATATCATTCGGGTTTTTATCAACAAAATTGTCAATGGTTTCTGCATCATCGCCGCCAAGAATCTGTTCAAAATAATTATCACTTAAATCGCCGTTACGTTCCATGTATTGTACGATAAGATCAATTTTTTCTTTGGCTGATTCTACCTGTTCCGGTGCGCCGCTTAGTTTTAGCTGCGTACCTCTTGAAAGTATTTTTAAGAGCGGGAATTTTTTTCGCAGAATATCAAGTTTCCTGTTGTTTACGCCGAAAAATTCTATTGGATTTAATGTGTCGAGATTAATAATTGTTTCTGTCAAAGGTGTTAAGTTTTTGTAATTGAATGTTATTTAATAATTGTTGCAACCAACCGTTCTCAAATATATTTTTGAAAGGAACGAATCACAATTATTGTTGTTCACACGATGTTAATTAGTAATGCCTATAAAATTAGTAATAAAAGTGAAAAGGTTATCTTAAATAAAGATGAACAAATCGTGAATTTGTATATAGGATTTAACCGTGAATCTTGAAAAACGTGAATACTACTTAAAGTGAACCCGGATAAGATTAGTCAGCTACCGTCATTTCGAAGGAGCATTGCAAAATCATTTTCTTTTAACCGGATCATTCATGCGACTGAGAAATCTCCGGAAATTAAGGTTGGGAGCCAAAATAAAATATCTTAGAACAACCATTTTATTCAACACAATGACAAAAGGCGGAAGTGTTTACATAATGACAAATAAATTAAAGACCACTTTATATATTGGTGTAACATCAGATCTGCAGGCAAGGATCCGCCAACATAAAAATCATTTTTTTAAAGGCAGCTTTACTGCTGAATACAACCTAGAATATTGTGTGTATTATGCAAACTTTTTTTCAATAGAGAAGAAGCAATCCTAAGAGAAAAGCAAATAAAAAAGTGGAGCAGGCTAAAGAAAGAAAAATTGATCAATTCAATAAATCCAAATTGGGTTGATCTGTGGATTGAAATTGAAAAATGGTAATATATTGTTTGTAAACTTAAATAATTATTCAAGCTCTCTAAATTTCGGGAGATTTCTCCTATCGTCGAAATGACGTTCTAAGTGATTTATATTTTACAGCCATCTTTAATTTCATAATCCATATCTAAATATTTCTTATCCCAAACTCATATCATTTAAGATTTTGCCACAGATGCACAAATTTTCATCTGTGCATCTATGGCTGATATTTTATTGTTCCAAAAGGTTTTTAATGATCACCATTTGACCCAAGTGATAATGTGCATGTTCTGCGGTGCCCTGCAGATTTTTATAAAAAGTTGATTTGCCTTCAGCATAAGTTTCATCCAGCTTATGCACAGGAAAATCTTTAACTGCATTTGCCAGTTGTATAAATGAATTATGGGCTTTTTCTTTAAGCGCAAGCCAGTCTTCTTCACTTTTTAATTCTTCAACATCAAAACCGTTTGTTTGCAGCACCTGTGGATTTTCACCCTGCATTCTCTGCAACATAATTTTATTCCAGTAATATAAATGGTGTAATAAAGATGCAATGGTATTGGGCGAACCGGCAGTGCGCTGCTGTGCCTGCTGAAAATTAATATTATTAATGGTATCAGCAATGCATACCTCCGTCCAGTTATTACCTTCATAAACCTGGCGTATATGCGCTGCAATTAAGCTTGTAATTATCATAGTGTGTTAGCATTTTTTAAAGAAATCAGGCTGAATAATGTATTAATAAGATTCTGTTTCTGAAGGAAAATCGTTTGCCTTTACATCTTTCACATATTGTTGCACAGCGCCCGTAATCTCATCAGCCATATTAAGATACTGGCGTAGAAAACGTGGTTTAAATTCAGTGTTTATACCAAGCATATCATGCATAACCAACACCTGGCCATCACAATATTTGCCTGCGCCAATGCCAATGGTTGGTATGCTTAAATTTTCGGTAACTTCTTTTGCAAGCAAGGCCGGGATTTTTTCAAGCACTATTGCAAAACAGCCTGCTTCTTCCAGCAGCTTCGCATCATTGCGCAGCTTATTAGCTTCGGCTTCTTCTTTTGCACGCACATTATACGTCCCGAATTTATAAATGCTTTGCGGCGTTAAGCCAAGATGCCCCATTACCGGGATGCCTGCAGATATGATGCGCTTTACACTTTCCAGCACTTCTTCACCGCCCTCTAATTTTATGGCATGCGCACCGGTTTCCTTCATCATGCGGATAGCGGAAGCCAATGCCACATCTGAATTGGACTGATAAGAGCCAAAAGGCAGATCAACCACCACCAAACAACGGTTTACACCTCTAATGACGGATGAAGCATGATAGATCATGTGCTCCAGTGTAATAGGTAATGTGGTTTCATGGCCGGCCATAACATTGCTGGCGCTGTCGCCCACAAGGATCACATCAATATTAGCGCTGTCAATTAGCTTGGCGAACGAAAAATCGTAGGCGGTAAGCATGGCAATTTTTTCGCCCTGCATTTTCATGCGCTGTAATGTATGGGTGGTAATTTTTTTTACTTCTTTGTGTGTTGACATCTGAATAAATTAATTGGTGATAGAAGCTGAATATGACCCTGCGTTAGAATAAAACATATCCAGATGCCGGTGCAAATATGCTGATTATTTTTTATTTTGTATTTCTTCGTACAGCTTTTGTATAAGACCGTCTGCCAGGCCTATTTTAGGCACATATATTTCTTCTATACCGGCCCAGCGCATTACGTTTACATAAATCTGCAGGGCGGGCACAATTACATCGGCGCGGTCGTCTTTCATTTTGTATGTGCGGATTCGTTCGCTTAATGAAAAACTGGAAAGCTCTTTATAATAATCTTTCAATAATTCAAAGGAGAGCGGCTTGCCATCTTTTCGTTTGCTTAATGAAAACACTTTGTTGATGTTACCACCGGAACCTATAGCAATTACCGGGAGTTTGCTTTTGATATTGGTTTTAACCTTTGCTTTAAATCCATCCCACATCGATTCATCAACCATGTTTTTTAATATGCGGATAGTGCCGATGTTTACAGATTCTTTATAACGCAGTTTACCATCGGCAATAAAACTTAATTCGGTACTGCCACCGCCCACATCAATGTATAAATATGCATGTTCCCGGCCGAGGTTTTCTGCAATATGATTTTCGTAGATCATGGTTGCTTCCTCATCGCCGTTAAGAATATTTATTTTAATACCGGTTTCAAGTTTTACCTGTTTTATTATGTCCGGGCCATTAACAGCATCCCGCATAGCACTGGTGGCACAGGCTTTCACTTGTTTTACCTCATATGCTTTCAGCAAAAAACTAAATGCCTTCATGGTTTGCATAAGCATTACAATTTTTTTACTGCCTATTTCATTTTTTTCAAACACATCAAAACCCAGGCGTAACGGCACACGTATTAAGTTGAGTTTGGTAAGTTCGGATCTGCCTTCATCATCGGGTCTTACCTCAGAAATTAATAGTCTTGCTGCATTACTGCCAATATCTATTGCGGCTAATCTCAATATCTTTTATTTATGGTTCAATGCGGCGAAAGATACAATGTTTACAGAAAGACGAAAATAAGCGGAGCGTTATCTGTGTAAAGTGTGGAAGAAAATAATTTGCAGGTAATCTTTAAAGCTGTTGAAAATGAAAAAGGTTGTTGAAAGATTTCAACAACCTTTTATATAATTAAATAAGCCTGCTTTAATTGGTGGTTGCAGGAGATGTAACTGTAGAATCTGGTTCGGGCGCTTTATCAATCAATTCCATAAACTGGTCAAGTTTAGGCGTAATGATGATTTGCGTACGCCTGTTCTTTGCTTTTCCATCAGGTGTATCATTGCTGGCAACAGGATTGTATTCGCCGCGGCCGCCTGCTGTAAGGCGCTTCGGATCAACACCAAAAGTATTTTGCAAAGCCTGCACCACAGAAGATGCCCTTAATGTACTTAAATCCCAGTTGTTGCGGATGTTTGGTTTTGAAATAGGCACATTGTCGGTATTACCTTCAATCAACACTTCAAAATCTTTATAATCCATAATTATTTTGGCAATCTTAGATAATGTTTCGTTGGCTTTATCAGATATTTCGTAGCTGCCTGATTTATACAGCATGTTATCAGATAAAGAAATATATACAACACCTTTCAATACCTGCACATCCACATCTTTCATTTCTTCACGGCTCAATGACCGTGTAAGGTTATTGGTTAATACCATATTTAAAGAATCGCTTTTATTCTTTGAATTAACCAGTTGCTGTATATACTTGTTGGAAGAATTTATTTCATCAACAAGCTTTGAAATATTTACGTTGCCCTGGCTTGTAGAAGTAAGACATTTATCCAATGCAGCCTGGAGTGATTGTGCATTAGCCTGTTGGGTTTGAGCATTGGCGCGTTCTGCCCTTAACTGGTCCTGCAGCCCTGCTATTTTTACGTTTGCTGAACTTAAATTGCTCTGGCAGTCTGCATTTTCTTTTCCAATTGCATTCATCCTCCCTTGTAAACTGCTGTAATCTGCCTGTAATGCCTGGTACTTTTTAGTGCCTACACAACTGGTAGCAAGTATTGCCATGGCGGTGGCGCTAATCATTAAAGAAGATTTAATTTTCACGATAATATATTTTGTGTTTATTAATATGTTGCTAATTACAAAATTTCGACCAAGTTTTTCAATTTTATATTATTTATCTTTTTTATAGATAGTAATGATAAATTTTTATGAATGTTTAGTAGGCAGGTTTGCATTAAACAATAGTATGGATTTTTGTAGTATTGAATTTTCTAAATATTAATCACATTTTTAAATACGCTGACATGGATTTACAACTGAAAGACAAGACCGCGTTAGTTACCGGTTCCACAGCAGGCATTGGATATGCTATTGCAAAAAATTTATTGAAAGAAGGTGCAAGGGTTATCATTAATGGCCGTGGTAATAAAAGAATAAACGAAGCAATTGAAACATTAAAAAAAGACGTACCCGCTGCTGATGTAAGCGGCGTTGCAGCCGATTTTTCAAAGAAAGATGACGTTGATAATCTTATAAAACAGGTTCCGTTTGTGGATATACTTATTAATAATGCAGGCACTTTCGGCCCAAAGCCGTTTGTAGATATTCCAGATGAGGAATGGTTTACTTTTTTTGAAGTGAATGTAATGAGCGGTGTGCGTTTATCGCGTCATTATTTTCCAAAAATGCTAAAACAAAATTGGGGAAGGGTCATCTTTATCTCGAGTGAATCTGCCTTACAGATTCCTGAAGAGATGATACATTACGGTATGACAAAAACGGCGCAGCTTGCCGTAAGCCGCGGCCTTGCTGAACTTACAAAAGGCACTAATGTTACGGTGAACGCCATATTGCCCGGCCCCACAAAATCAGAAGGCGTGGGTGGGTTTATTGAAAGCCTTTCCAAAGAGCAAAACAAGCCGGTGAATGAGGTGGAAAAAGATTTTTTTAAAATGATGCGCCCCACATCAATCATACAACGCTTTGCAACCACGGAAGAAGTGGCCAACCTTGTAACTTATGTTGCAAGCCCACTTTCATCTGCAACAAACGGCTCCGCACTAAGGGTTGATGGTGGTGTTGTAAAAGCAGCCGTATAAATTATCATGTTTAAGTGTTGGCTATTAAACTTATATAGAAACAGATTGAACCGTCATTTCGACGACAGGAGAAATCTCTGCCTTATTTTGAAATTTATAACTGTACAGAGATGTCTCGTCACCTCGACATGACGAACTAAGAACGTCATTGAATAGGTGCTCTCTAAAATTTTTAATAGCAAAACAGGTTATGTGTAATATAAATAGATAAGCCACAAATGCCAGTATAGTAATGTGTATTTCGTGGCTATTGTTTAACCGCATTATATCAATTCTGCACAAGCATATTGTATAAACGGTCATCGTTTTTGTAAATGTCTTTTCTGAAATTTACTTCCCCGTTACCATCTATATAAGCCGTGAAATAACCAATATAAACCGGTATTGTTTGTTTTAATGTTACCCATTTTTCTTTGCCTGCATGCATGGCCTCATCAATTTTTTCCTGCGTCCATTCAGGGTTTCGCCTCAATACCCTTATGGCAAGATCGCGTGGTTTTGCCACACGGATACATCCATGACTAAATGCGCGGTTAGTTTCATTAAACAAAGACTTGGAGGGTGTATCGTGCAGGTAAATATTGTTTGAATTGGGGAAAAGAAATTTTACAAGGCCAAGCGAGTTTCTTGGCCCGGGTTTTTGCCGTACCTGGCCGCCATTCCATTCCATATTATGTGCAGCCAGGTAGTTTTTATTACGCGCCATGCCCGGTTTTACTTCTTTGTTAATAATACTTTTCGGCACATTCCAATAAGGGCTGAATACAACATATCTCATATCCCCGCTAAAAATTACCGTCTTATTCATGGGTGTGCCCACCACAACCCCGCACCGCCAAACCGGCTTTGCATTTTCATAATATACCAGCGTATATTCAGGAATGTTTACGAGAATAAATTCTTTTGAAACAGTTGTGTCTTCAGGCAACCAGCGCAAACGTTCCATATTCACCATTATCTGTTCAATACGTTTTTTTGCAGGCACATTCAGCTCTGTAACCAGTTCATTGGAAAGCAGCGAATCCTGTTTTAAGCCATATACATCTTTAAGTTTTCGCACAACGCCTGCGAGGTTTTGATCATACACCTGGCCTGCTGTATCTGCAGCCGTTATATAACCTAACTGCATTAATCTTTTTCTAACAGCAGCAACTGTTGCGGAAGAATCTTTTTGTTTGATGGATTTTTTTATGGCAGGAATTATTACTTCATCATCTTTCGATTCAATATCCCGGTAATGTGCCAGCGCTTTTTTCAAGCCGTTATATTGCAGGCCTGTTACATCGCCTCTTGATTCGCCAAAACTTCCCGAATTTAAATTGTTCGCAAGTAATGTAGAATAGGATAATTTTTTTCGCGGCAGGTACCAGTTAATAGAATCTGCTTTGCCATTAAGCGTACCGGCATATATTTTCTTCGCGTAATAAAAATACTCACCTGTAAGCATTAATTCGGTTGTAATATCAGGCGCACGCAGATCGGTTGTGTGCAGCAATTCCTCCAGTGTATCTTTATACGGGATATAAGCCGTTACACCTTCCTGCTTTACTTCGTTAAGGCTTGATGTAAGCGCACCCGCTGTTTCAATCAGGCCATTCTTATCATACCAGGCATAGTTATAATTGTTGGCCCGGTAAAATGTATCAAATTCTTTGCTGAACTGTTTAAAGAGCGGCATGCTATCGAGAAATTCCCGTATATGGTTACTGTCGAATTTTATGCCTGAATTAAGATTAAAACTTCCAGGCGCTACCTCTTCGTGAACAGCCTTTTCTTCAGGAACTCTATTTTTATTTTCAGAATTGCAGGAATAAAGAAATAATAATACTGCACAAAATGCACCCAATGCGAATTTGAACTTGAGCATATATGCATATTTAAAAATATTCTTTGTAAATGAAAACGATTATAAGTGAAAGTATTTATAAATCAAAATGCAGCTTAACATTTGCGGCGGGGTTACAAATAGCTTAACCACCATTGCGAATGGGTTTTCCGGTAAGTATCAAACCACTTGCAGGGTTTATATAAAGCAAGAATTACGGTTATCCATAAAACATACACTATTCCCAGGCTAAAACCAAAATGCTGCGGGCGAAACAGGAACGGCGAATTCATATCAACAATATCTTTTGACGTGTGGCCAGAAACAAAAAACAGTATAACGCATATAACATGTATCAGGAAAAAATGCAGCACATAATAAAAGAATGGCACCCTTCCATACATGCCTGCAAACCGCGCCAATTTATTTTGAACGGTCTCCGTTAAGGCAAGCAAAACAATTACCGGCCCAAGCGTCATACATAAATAACAAAGTGACGGCGGGTATTTTGATGTATTTAAAAAAGATAAAAATGTATAAAGGGCATTCTTTTGTTTTGACCAGTGGCTGGGATCGCCATATTGATTAATATATCTTAAAACGATAAAGAAAATAATAACTGCAAAACCGATAGAGAGTATTGTTTTTTTTCTTTTAACATCATCGGGCTGCTGATATAGTTTGCCAAAACCATAGCCTAAAAACATTACGCCTGTCCAGGGAAGAATGGCGTAAAGATCAAGAACAAAACGGGTTTCGCCGTACTTAAAAACTGTGCCGAAGGCAGTGAACAAAATACTCCATAATACATGGCCAACACCCTGTTGCGGCAACTGAACATAATCAAGTATATTATGCCCGAAAAATAAAACAGCGCCGGTTATAATAATAAGTTTTGTGGAAGTTCTTACCAGTAAACCCAGCAATATCATGCTCCATCCTATCACCCAAATAACCTGCAAAAAAATAATGTTGTAAAGCGGGTTAAAAGAAAATATCAGCGACATAATTACTATTTCAACAATTAGCAGCCATAACCCTCGCTTCATTAAAAAAGTGCTTAGTTCTTTTTTGCTTTTACGCCGGCCTGCAAGAAATGCAGAGGTGCCCGATAAAAACACGAATGCCGGTGCACAAAAATGCGTTATCCATCTTGTAAAAAATAGCAGGGGAGTAGTTGTATTAAAGTTTAACGGATCATCTGTCATGGCGGTGGCATGAAAAAAATCTCGGGTATGATCCAGCGCCATAATAAGCATTACAATGCCGCGTAAAATATCGATTGACTGAATACGTTGTTTTGTTTGCTGCAAGGCAGGTGGCATAAATGGTGTTTAGAATGGCAAGATAAAACATTCCTTCATTGCTATATTGTTAGGGTTGCTTATAAATAAAAATGCACGGATATAAATATCCGTGCACCTGTTGATGTTAACCGCAGGCATTGCTATTCACCCGCTGCCACTTAAGACTATCTTTCTTCATCAAGCCGGAAAGAAATTTTGCATATCACGCCGTACGTACTGATCTTGCCATCTTTTACATGCGCTTTAATATCTTTTACAAATACAGAATCAATATTGTGTACTGTTTTGGAAGCTTCCTGCACTGCTGACTGCAGCGCATCTTCAATACTTTTTTCTGAAGAAGCAATTACTTCAATAACTTTTACAATTGGCATAGAGCAATGTTTTAAGTGAATGATTCATTCAGAATAGCAATTACTATACCGTATCTTTTAATTGCATGATATTGTAATTTGTTTATGCGCCAATCAATCCCGAAATTTATATGGGCTCACACTGATAATCATAAAACATATTAGCATGAATACAGTCACTAATATTTTGGACAAAGCCGGCATCCGCATTGAAGGGTACAGGTTATACTTTCAATAAAAGATATGAATGCGAGCAGGCATTTACTTATGCAGAGGGGAGCAGGGAAACCCTGGCACCTGGCTTTGGATAGGTTTTGATGGCGATATATTTAAACTGCAGGATGAATTGAAAGCAAAAGGTGTAAAAATAAAAAAGCCGCCCACCAATTTTTCCTGGGCGATGGAAATGCATGTGGAAGACCCTGATGGGCATGTGCTGCGTTTTGGAAAAGAGCCTGATAATAACCAGCCTTTTGCTGATAATAATCAATAACTATATGCATTAAAAAAGTTAAGTCCGGTTTTATGGACAAAAAACCTGCATGAAACTATTTCTTTTTATGAAACAGTATGAGGTTTTAAAAGCCGCAGTAACTTTCCAAACTTTGCGTCGCTTTATAAAGATAATGTTGAGATAATGGCAATGGTGCCAACGGCTGAGCCAGGTGAAGAAGAGAATTTTTTTCCAAAGCCATTGCTAACCGGCAGCATATATATTTTTATGAAAGATGTTGATGCACTTTGGGAAACCGTAAAGAATAAAGCCACAATAAAAACATCCATCTGTGACAGGGAGTATTGGATGCGGGATTTTTCTATTACAGATAATAACGGGTATGAGATTGTTTTTGGAGAAGATATCAGCAACCACTGATCATAAGCATTGTCTTTCAAAAAATATTTATACATGGAAATAAATATTCTTAAAACCGACGTTCAGCAAATACAACTTTTGCGCAATTTATTTCTTCATGAAAACCATTTTCAGTTTGTATATAATAAATGCCATTTGTATGGATGGGCTGATACATATTCATTCATCATTGATGATGTAATAACCGGCTATGGCGCAGTGTGGGGCAAAGACAGGCGCGAAGACCGTGATACAATTTTTGAGTTTTATATTATTGATACTTTCAGAAAATATACAAACAATATCTTCGGAAAATTTAAAGATGCCTGTGGGGCAACATTTATACAATGCCAGACTAATGATGCACTGCTAAGCTCTTTGTTGTATGAACACACGGCTAACATAAATGCCGAAGCCATTCTTTTTGAAGATAATTTTCAAACCAATTTTTTTATTCTGCAGTTAAGCCTTGAAAAAGACAAGAGAGAAAATAATAATCCCAACGATTGTGCTTACATCTTAAAACTGCAGGATGAAACGGTTGCCACCGGCGGTTTAATGCTTAACTATAACCTGCCATACGCAGATGTATATTATGAAGTAAAGGAAGATTATCGCCGTAAAGGGTTTGGCAGTTTTATGTTGCAGCAATTAAAAAAGGAAGCGTATAAAATGCAGCGTGTTCCTGCTGCACGTTGTAATATTAAAAACACCATATCAAAATCTGCTTTATTAAAAGCAGGGTTTAAAATTTGTGGCTTTATAGTAACCGGCGAAATAATAAAAAAGGCCTGAGAATTATGAAACTGCCGGCAGTACAAATTTAAAAGCTGTTCCTTTTCCCGGTTCGCTTATTACTTCAATTGTAGTTTGATGCAGCTCTAATATTTTTTTTACAATGGCAAGGCCAATACCCATACCTTTTTTGGGCGTGGTTTCTTTGCCCAGTTGTTTGTAACGTTCAAAAATATACGCCTGGTCTTCAGGTGCAATGCCTATGCCGGTATCGGCAACCTGAACTTTAATTCCGGAATTTGTTTCTGATAATCTGATGGTAATTTCACCGCCATCAGGCGTGAACTTAAAAGCATTATCCAGTAAATTTTGAAATACCCTTTCTGTTAATGCAATATCAGCAAATACCTGCGGGAGATTTGGATGCGCCTGCATTTTCAAATGAATTTTTCTTTCATTTGCCTTAAGCTGGTAACTCATTAAAATATCTGAAGCAAGTTCGCTTATAAAAAATGCTTCTTTTTCCGGTGTTACCAAATTGGCTTCCAGCTTGGCATATTGAAATAACTGTTCAACAAGCCCCGATAATTTTTTGGCACTGTCATGTACAACGGCCAGGTATTTTTCTTTATCATTTTCTGAAAGCACATTTTTTTTCATCATCAATGTTTCCACGTATCCCTGCATGATAGACAATGGTGTGCGGAGATCATGCGATACATTGGCAATAAGCTCCTGCCTGAATTTATCAGTAGCCGTTATTTTATCAAAATTATCCACGATCACATCCGCCATTTCATTAAATGTAGTACTTAACATTCCCAAATCGCCTGAAGCATTTCCTTCAATGCGGGCAGAATAATCGCCTTCCTTAAAACGCTTTACTACCGAAGTAATTTTAGAAATACTGCTTGTCATCAGAAAGAAGATAACAACACCCACTATTAATGCAACCAGCAATGCCGCAAAAAAAATGTAAGTGCCAAGCCTGAAGTATAACTGGTTATTAATGGAACTTAAAATTTCCTTTTGTTTTTCGCTTGCCAGCACCGCATATACATACCCTGTAAGCTTTCCGTTTTCATATACAGGTGCAGCGGAAAAAATGCTGGGTTCTGCGGGTTGCTTTGGATTATCGCCCATCGGGCGGTGCATGGCATCGGCGGTAAGCCATTGCTTCACAGTATTAATGTTCACATGATGCACCTGCACCGTTGTATCGGGCACCACATAATCTGTAATGTTGCCTGCCGTATCTAATAAATATACTTCCACGCTTGGATTAGCCACCATGGTAGAATGTATGATATCGTGTGTAACAGCAGTATCCGGTTTGCCGTTTTTAAGTGGCTGTGTAAAACTGGCAAGATGTTGCGCAATATCTCCGTATAATTCCTGGTGTGCAGTGGTAAAATACGATGTAGAAAACCGGGAGGCTATCAGCGCAAACACAATGCCCAATACAACAAGAAGCCCTGTGAACACAGCCGTTATCTTCCAGAATAATAAATTGCCTTTTATTTTTTTTACCGGCATCGTATCAATTTTTATAAGCGTGAAATGAGCTGCGAATGACTCATAATTCCTCATTAAACCTGTAACCAACGCCCCAGGTTGTTAGTATATATTTTGGATTGGAAACATCATCTTCAATCTTTCCGCGCAAACGGTTAATGTGGCTATTCACCGTATGTTCATAGCCTTCAAAATCGTAGCCCCAAACAAGGTTCAATAAACGTTTGCGGCTATAACTTTTGCCTGGGTTAGATGCCAGCAATGCCATCAGTTCAAATTCTCTTGGCGAAAGCTCCACGCGCATATTGTTGAGTGTAACTTTTCGTTTGTCCAAATCAATTTCCAGGCCGCCATAAGTAATAATGGAAGATGTGGGTGTAGCGTCCTGCAAGGCCTCGTTATCTTCTTTCCTGCGGAAAATAACTTTTACCCTTGCAATAAATTCTCTTATGCTGAAGGGTTTGGTAAGATAATCGTCTGCGCCTGTTTCAAGGCCCATCACCTTATCAATTTCTTCCGACTTTGCCGTAAGCATGAGAATAGGTGTAAGCCTGTCGGTTTGCCGTATCTTCCTGCAAATTTCCATACCGTTAAGGCCGGGCAGCATAATATCAAGAATTACTAAATCGAACTGTTCCTCTTTGGCAATTGTTAAACCTTTTTGACCGTTGGCTTCCGCTATAATCCTGCAGCCCAAGTCGTAAAGATGTATGGTGAGCAGCTCCACGATGTTGGCGTCATCTTCTATTATCAAAACTTTTTTATCCATA